>JBDLIV010000052.1:0-9232 GCA_039714675.1 Thermodesulfobacteriota bacterium | reverse complement strand
GCTTTTTAAAGATGAGGATCCTGAAAAAGATAAACAGGATTTTATTGAAAATTTAAATCCTGACTCTCTTAAATTGCTTGAAAACTGCAAGCTGGAAAAATGTCTTGCCAATGCAGAACCTGAAAAGGTTTATCAGTTTGAAAGAGTTGGATATTTTTGCCGTGACAATCAGGATTCAAAGATCAAAAATGCTGCAAAAAGCAGCCCTGTTTTTAACAGAACCGTGACCATGAGAGATGCCTGGGCAAAAATGACCAAAAAAAACAGATAATGTTATTTTATTAGAGGTCAAAGATAAAAAAAAAGCCTGACAGAGCAGAAGCTTTATCCACCAGTGAACAACGCTACCGGACCCTTGTTGAAACCATGGGGGATGGATTAAGTGAGATTGATGAAAATCAGATCACAACCTATGCCAATGATATGCTTTGTAAAATGTGGGGCCGTTCAAAGGATGAAATTATCGGCAGAAAGGTTGACCAATTTTTAGATCATGAGAATAAAAAAATCCTTTCCAATCAACTTGAAAAGCGGCGAAAAGGAGAGAAAAAACCCTATGAAATTGTCTGGACTAAAAAAGATGGATCCAAACTCCATACTATTATGACCCCGACGCCGTATTTTGATATCAGAGGTAATTTTAAAGGCAGTTTCGCAGTAATAACTGACATTTCAAACCATAAAAGAGAGCTGAACCTGCTTGAGATCAAAGTAGAGCAGCGAACACAGCAGCTGGAAGACAAGACAAAAAACCTTGAAGAGATGAATACAGCTTTAAGGGTTTTGTTAAAAAAAAGAGAAGAGGATAAACAGATCCTTGAAGAAAGCATGCTGGTAAACGTAAGAGAACTTATTATCCCTTATATAGAAAGGATGAAAGAGGCACCGCTCAACGAACGACAGGAAGGGTTTCTCGATATTATGGATTCCACTTTAAATGATATTGTTTCCCCTTTTCTGCACAGGCTTACTCTGGAATTTTTACATCTGAGTCCTTCGGAAATCCAGGTGGCAAACCTGGTAAAATTCGGGAAAACAACAAAGGAGATTGCCCATATGCTCAATCTGTCCGGGAAAACCATTGAATTTTACCGCAAACGCATTCGCAAAAAAATCGGAATCACAAATAAGAATATCAATCTGCGTACTTTCCTCTCTTCAATTAAATAGTGCCTGGGTAAATTAGAGTTTTTCAATCGGGCAGCAATAACTGGTATATTTTATACCTGGTATTTACCTGAAATACACCTCTTGTATTCAAATTTATCATAAGATATAAAAAAGTTAGACAATATATAATCCTAAATTCCCATCAGTATAGGAAGACAAAAAAATATTATGAAAGGAGGTGCAGAGTATCAGGCTTGATTTCAAAATGTATTAAAACCCGCTACATAGACGTATAATTTAAAAAAACCAAATCACCAGTAATCCAGGGAAAGTAGAGGAATTTATGAAAATTTTCATGAAAATTTTATTGATTGTTATTTTTAGTGCAACCATTTTGATTGGATCGCTCAGTACTGTGTCTGCTGAGCCAGAATTCACATTTAAGTTCCATCATTTTTTGGGGCCAAAATCTCCGGCTCATAAAAACATGATTGTCCCATGGACAAAACAAATTGAAAAAGCTTCGCAAGGACGCATCAAAATAGATGTTTACCCTTCCATGTCTCTTGGCGGGAAGCCTCCTCAGTTAATCAGACAACTCAGGGATGGTGTGGTTGATTTTGTCTGGACAGTTAATGGTTATACTGCAGGACAATTTCCACGCAGTGAAGTATTTGAACTCCCTTTTGTTCACAGGAACGATCTTGTAGCAACGAACCTTGCAATGCGTGAGATGTTTAAGGATCATTTGGCAAAGGAATATAAGAGTGTGCATCCAATTGTACTTCATGTTCATGCTGGCCAGGCGTTTCAAATGGTCAATAAAGCGATACGTAAAGTCGAAGATGTTCAAGGTTTGAAAATAAGAATCCCTACCAGAACCGGAGCATGGATGCTGGAAGCACTTGGAGCGAATCCCGTTGGAATGCCTGTGCCAGCCCTTCCGCAAGCTCTTTCCAAGAAAGTTGTGGATGGCGCTTTGATTCCCTTTGAAATTATCCCTCCCCTCAAGATTCATGAAATGACTAAATATCAAATCGAAGGAGCAGGTGGAGTTCGATTTGGTACAACAACATTTCAGATCTCCATGAATAAAAATAGCTACAGCTCGCTACCAGCTGATTTGAAAGCAGTGATTGATGAGCACTCTGGAGAAGAATTTGCCAGGACAGTGGGCGAGATTTGGACTCAATCCGAGGTAGGTGGAATCAATATGGCTGTAAAATCTGGCAATGAGCATATTCAACTTGATGCTTCAGAAATGAAAAAATTTGAAGCTAAGCTTCAGCCTGTGATTGACCGCTGGATTGCAGAAGTAGGAAAAAAAGGGATTGATGGTCAAAAACTTGTTGACTTAGCCCGCTCTACTATCGCCAAATACAGTAAATAGAAAAGGTCATATATCATGGGCTCAATCAACAGCATCCGTAAGCTCATTCGCCTGTGGGCACTGTGTGGAGGTTTTATCCTTATTGGAATAATATTGATGACCGCCTACAGTGCCACTTTAAATCTTCTGCTTAACGCACCAGTGGCAGGGGATTTTGAAATAGTTGAAATGGGTGTAGCAATTGCCGTTTTTTGTTTTTTACCCTTTTGCCAATTGGAAAGAGCAAATGTCAGTGTTGACATCTTTACTATGAAAGCAGGTCCCAAAACTGTTGCTTTGATGTCAATTCTGGCCTCTACAATTGCCGTTATTTTTGCCTCTCTTCTACTTTGGCGGATGAGTCTGGGAATGGCTGATTACAGGGAGTATGAAGAATATACGGCTATTTTGAGTATACCCATATGGATGGCTTTTCCTCCAATTCTTTTTTCCTTATTCCTCCTGATACTGGCATCATTGATCACTACAGCCGAGTCTTTTCAAACGCTGTCAAGATTGAAAGTTGACGGGAAACTTAAAAAACCGGAACTCACTTAAATGGATAGCAGTTTTATTATTGGTTTGGCAGGAATCGCTGTTTTGATTATTTTAATAGCCATTCGTGTGCCGATCGCATATAGCATGCTGGTTGTAGGAATTGGTGGAGTGACTATTCTTTCAGGGCCGGCGGTGATACTATCTCAACTCAAAGATTTAGCTTATGCTCAATTTTCCATCTACGATCTTTCCGTTGTTCCAATGTTCGTTCTAATGGGATCTTTAGCCACTTTTGCTGGACTGAGCCGGGATATCTTTCAAGCTGCAAATGCATGGCTGGGAAGGTTTCGAGGTGGTGTGGCTATGTCCACAGTCATTGCCTGTGCCGGGTTTGGGTCAGTCTGTGGATCTTCACTGGCCACAGCATCGACCATGGGAAAAGTTGCCCTGCCAGAACTTAAACGTTTAAAATATTCCCCTGCGCTGGCTACTGGAACAGTCGCAGCAGGAGGAACTTTGGGTATCCTTATTCCGCCATCTATTGTTCTAGTGATCTATGCCATAATTGTTGAAGCAAACATTGCCACTATGTTCATGGCAGCTTTAGTGCCGGGACTGCTTGCTGTTATGCTGTTTGTTTTGACAATCAGTATTTACGTTCTGATAGTTCCCGATGCAGGCCCCCCGGCTGAAAAAACCGGATTCACAGAGACTAAAAAAGCAACCCTGGCTGTATTTCCAGTTTTGTGTATTTTTGGAATTGTTATTGGAGGGATTTATATCGGTGCATTTAACCCGACTCCAGCCGCTGCAATAGGAGCATTTCTGATCGGCTTATATGGGGCAATCCGCAAAAAAATCTCCTGGAACAATTTTATTGAGGCTCTGCTCGAAACAGCAAAAACCAGTGGTATGATCTATCTTATTCTGATTGGTGCTGAAACCCTCAAAATTTTTATGTCACGAGGCCGGGTTCCCATGGAGGCGGCAGAACTTATGATTTCCAGCGGTTTATCACCCTACATGATAATGGTATTGCTTCTGGTAGCCCTTATAATTTTAGGGTGTTTTATGGATAGTTTGTCAATGATTATACTTGCAATTCCATTTTTCTGGCCTGTAATTTCTGAGCTAAATTTTGGGATGCCTGAGGATTCAGTAAAAATCTGGTTTGGTATAATATCTCTGATTGTAGTCGAATTAGGCCTCATCACACCTCCTGTTGGACTAAACGTTTTTGTAATCAAATCTCTCTCTGACGATGTTCCCATTAGCGAAACTTTTAAAGGAGTTATGCCATTTTTCCTCATGGAATTAGTCCGGGTAGCACTCATCATACTGTTCCCGGCGATTGTACTTGCATTACCTAAATTTCTCTCTGGTTGAAATCATTCTACTACTATGTTGAAGCTATGAGAAAATTGGTAACCATTCACCATGAAGTTCATGAAGAGACTGAAGGATAAAAGAACACTGTTTTTGCAAGACTCACTTCATCTCCTTCATGCTCTTTATGGTGAGACAGAAGTTTTGCTGAATAGTTACAAAAATTGTTGAATATATGAAAGCCAGCCTGAAAAAATATGTAAGGATATAAATATGAGTGGTCAAAAATACTGGAATCCGGTTTTGGAAACAATGCCTTTGGAAAAACTTAAGCTCTTGCAGTTTAAAAAATTTAAGCGGATTTTAAACTGGGCCTATGGCCATTCAAAATTTCACAAAGCACTCTACGATGAAGCAGGATTGACACCTGATGATATCCGCTCCTTTGATGATATAAAAAAAATCCCAAAAGTTGAAAAATCAATGATGAGGGGAATTCAGAACAAAGCTCCCTTTCCCTATGGTGATGCCTTGTGTGTACCTTTAGAAGAAGTATCAACATTTCGGCAAACCAGTGGTACCACAGGACAGCCGGTGTATCAACCCGACACTTGGCAGGATTGGGAGTGGTGGTCGGAATGCTGGTCCTTTGTCTTATGGGCACAGGGGTATCGTCCAGGAGACAGGGTGTTTATACCCTTTGGTTATAATATTTTTGTGGCTTTCTGGGCCGGACATTATGCTGCGGAAAAGCTGGGTTGTGAAGTTGTTCCCGGTGGTGTCCTTGATACACAATCCCGTATATTAAAAATAAAAGAATTAAATGCCACCGCCATGATGGCAACGCCGACATATATTTTAAGGATGGCAGACGTGGCAAAGAACAAGATGGGGATAGATCCAAGCTCACTTTCCATAAACAAGATTACCTGTGCGGGTGAACCAGGTGCTGGTATTACAAGCACAAAAAAAAGAATGGAAGATGCCTGGGGTGCTCAAGTTTATGATCATTCAGGAGCCACTGAAATCGGTGCATGGTCATATGAGTGCAGCCAGCAGCCCTGCGGTATGCATATAAATGAAGCCATGTTTCTCGTGGAGATTGAAGATATTAAAACCGGTAAAATCATTGAAGAACCAGGTAAAAGAGGAAAGATGATTATCACTGCCCTGGACAGAATTGCACAGCCCTGTATCCGGTTTGATTCCAAAGATGTGATAGAGTGGGATCCTGAACCTTGTTCCTGCGGCCGATCATTCAGACTAATCCGGGGGGGGGTTATAGGCCGTGCCGATGATATAACAAAAGTGAAGGGGGTGTTGCTCTCTCCGGCTGCCATAGAAGAGGTGGTCAGATCCATTGAAGGCCTTGGTGATGAGTTTGAAGTTATTGTAGATAAACAGGGAGATACAGACAGAATAAAACTGAAGGTGGAACTCTTGCATGAGGTGACAAGGTTGAGTGTTGAAAACATCTTAAAAGATCAGCTTCGCCTGAAAACAAACCTGGGATATCAAATTGAATTTTATGATTACGGTAGCCTGCCAAGGTATGAAGTAAAAGCCAAGAGATTCAAGGATTTACGGAAGAAAAAATCTATGGAAAAGGAGTGCAGGTCATGAAAGATTTTTCCGATCTGAATATGATGAATGACAAAATCCTTAAGATAAAACAATTACTGATTGAGCTTGAAACAACGTCAGAACAATTTCCTGCATTATCAAAAAATTCCAAACGGGCATTGGCAAGTGTAAAAATGATGGAATTAAACCTTTCAGATATCATTGCATTTGACATAACAAATGTAAAATGAGCTTTTAAGCATGAACTATGCCTTTGAACTGGCAACAATGGTGCGCATGGCACCAAATCTACAATTGAGTTATTTTTTTTCTTGACTTATAAAATTTTATTCTATAGTTTGCCTTTTTAAGGAGAAACTATGAATTTTTACAAAACAGACAGATCAAATTTTTATTTCTGGTGGTATTATTTTACTGCGGATCTGCCTGTTTTGCGCTAATATTTAAATTAATTAAAAGCCGCAGGTAGAAAGCCTGCGGCTTTTTCTATTTTAAGGTCCGGGCTTTTGTAAGATCCTGCAAAGGAAAAAGCCATGAAACAGACCTATGATGTAAATGTAAAATCATTTAAACCTCTTATTTCACCTGCAGACATTAAACTCAAACTGCCACTGCCTGATGATGCTGCAAAAACCGTGATCAACGGGCGCAAGGATATTGAAAATATCCTGACAAAAAAAGATGACCGCCTTCTTGTTATTGCAGGTCCCTGCTCTATTCATGATACAGATGCTGCCCTTGAATATGCAGACAAAATAAAGAGTATGCAAAACAGGGTAAAAGAAAGAATCAACCTTGTTATGCGGGTATATTTTGAAAAGCCGAGAACAACCGTTGGCTGGAAAGGATTAATAAATGATCCGTCTCTTGATTCTTCCTACAATATTAACAAAGGATTGGAAAAAGCAAGGTCGCTCTTAATAGAAATTAACCGTATGGGGCTGCCTTGTGCCACTGAAATTCTCGACCCCATAACCCCTCAATATATTGCAGGTCTTTTATCATGGGTTGCCATTGGAGCCAGAACAACGGAATCCCAAACCCATAGGGAAATGGCTAGCGGGCTCTCAATGCCGGTGGGTTTTAAAAACAGTACAGACGGAAGCCTGGATTCTGCTGTTAATGCATTGATTGCTGCCAGGTCACCCCAGCATTTCCTTGGTATAAATCCTGAAGGTTATACTTCCATGGTAAGTACTGATGGAAACGCTTTTGGACATATTGTATTAAGAGGAGGATTACATCCAAACTATGATCCTCTTTCCATCAAAAAAGCCATGGACAAGCTAAATGAAAAAAAATTATATGACTCAATTTTGATTGACTGCTCCCATGATAACTCCGGTCAAAAACAGAAAGGCCAGCCCTTTGTATTTAAAAGCGTCTTGGATCAACGTATTGAAGGAAACAGCAGTATAGTTGGAATGATGCTGGAGAGCAATCTTTCTGAAGGGAACCAGAAATTTTCAAAAAATTCAAACAAGCTTAAATATGGCGTTTCAATTACTGATGAGTGTATCTCGTGGGATACCACAGAAAAATTGATACTCTGCGCCTTTGAACGATTATAAAAAAACGAAATATTAAAAAAATGATATTAAAAAAATTTCCAGATAAAAAAGCCTTTAAAAAAATGGCTCAAAAATACAATGTAATCCCGGTTTGTACCAGGATACTTGCAGACACACAGACCCCTGTTTCCATTCTAAAAAAACTTTATAAAAAAAACAGCCCCATATTTCTTCTTGAAAGTGTTGAAGGCGGTGAAAAGTGGGCAAGATACAGTTTCCTTGGACTTTGCGCCAAAAGCCGTATAAGGGTGTTAAAAAACTATGTTGAGATCTGTTCAGATAAAAGCATCGAGAAGATACCCCATAACGGTAATCCATTAAAAGTTTTAAAAGAGTTGACGGCCCGGTATATCCCGGCGCCCATTAAAGAACTTCCAGGATTCTGGTGCGGTATGACAGGATACATAAGTTATGAAATGGTCTCTTTTTTTGAAGATGTAAAAGCTTTTTTGCCAGACGAGAAGGCTTATGCACATTTTATTATTCCAGATGAAATCATAATTTTTGATAATATGAAACATACCATGACCTGCATTGGTATTGCATATATTGATGACAAGTCACAATGGCAGGAAGCTTATGAGAAAGCATGTAAAAAAGTTAAAAAAATAATTCAAAAAACTTTTGTCAGCAACAGTGACAGTTATAGACAATCCAACAGCAAAGCTGATGAGATATCTCTTGTCCCTGAAATGAAATTAGATGTTTTCAAAAACAAGGTTGAAAAAATCAAGGAACATATAATTGACGGAGATATCATTCAAGCTGTATTGTCCCAGAAATTCACTTCAAACAGTGCTGTTGATCCTGTAAAGTTCTATAGGGCACAAAGATATATAAACCCCTCTCCATATATGTTCTTCATGCACTTTGAAGATATGACCATAGCAGGTTCATCTCCTGAAACAATGGTACGCTTGGAAAATGCCACTGCCACCTTAAGACCCATAGCAGGCACCAGGAAAAGAGGTGAGACACAAGCCCAGGACATGGCTCTTGTCAATGAGCTTTTAAATGATGAAAAAGAGAAAGCAGAGCATCTCATGCTTGTTGATCTTGGCAGAAACGATCTGGGACGTATTGCCAAAACAGGCAGTGTTCAGGTTACAGACTTGATGTTTGTGGAAAAATACTCCCATGTAATGCATCTTGTATCCAACATAACCTGTGATGTCAAAAAAGGGATGGATGCATGGGATATTCTCAAGGCAAGCTTTCCTGCAGGGACCTTGTCAGGAGCACCCAAGATCAGGGCAATGGAGATCATATCAAACCTGGAAAACAATTACCGGGAAGTTTATGGAGGTGCTGCGGGTTATATCTCCTTTTCAGGAAATATGGATATGGCAATAACCATCAGAACTGCTGTAATAGAAAATGACTCTTTAACTATCAGGGCCGGAGCTGGAATAGTGTATGATTCTGATCCGGATCAAGAGTACCTGGAATGCGTTAACAAGGCAAAAAGCGTTGAGGCAGCCCTTAAACTTGCAATGTCGCCAGACTGACTGCCATACCCTAAAGGGCAGAAACTGAGGCAGATCTGGGCTTTCAGACACAGTTGCTTTACATCAAAACATACCCTGAAGGGCAGAAACTGAAAGAATCAAAGAGGTTGGCTTCTATTTAATATAAATACATAAAAAGGAAAAAAATGCATACCATAGTAATAGACAATTATGATTCATTTACCTTTAATCTGGTTCACTATCTTGAGCAGGCAGGAGCCAATGTAAAGGTTTTTAGAAATAATGAAATAAGTATAGATGAGATT
>JBDLIV010000051.1:0-9263 GCA_039714675.1 Thermodesulfobacteriota bacterium | reverse complement strand
AAATTAAGTGTCAATGATTGTGCCTGTTTATACAATTTTGCACCATAATAGGTATCACCGGTTTTTTCAACAACATCGCCTGCAAGTATTCGCATGGGATAGCTTGTCTTGCATTCAGACTCTCTTGTAATAAAACCTGCATAGAGATCTTTGAATTCTTCACGCTTTTCCAATTGAAATGTAATGGCTTTAACCCACTCTTTATCATCTTTACCAATTTCCTGAATTGCCTTGGCAGTTTTAATAAAATCTGCATTACTCTTTACTTCACCTTCTGCCTGTTTAAGTACAGGAATCGCTGCCTCAACATCTTTAAGATCATCTGCAAGAGCCTTGGCAAGATCCACAAGCTGAGTACAGTCTGGATTTGTGGCAGCAGCCTTTTGATATACTGCTGATGCAAATTTTGCATCCCCGGTATTTTCAAAACCTGCTTTAGCAAGTTTAAGATATTCTGCAAACTTGGTATAAACAGATTCTGCTTTTTTATAAATTGACAGGGTAAAATCTTTATCATCTAATTTTTCTTTCACAGTGACGGCAAATTTAAGCAGTTCATCTCCTGATTCAATGGAGTCTGCAGCTTTTTCATAAATTTTACGGGCAAGTTCCTTATCATCAAGATCTTTAGCAGCACCTTGTGCCAGAACATCAAAATCATCGGCTTTTGAAGCTTTCTCCATAGCTTTTTCATAGACTTCGCGAGCTTTTTCCTTATCATTAAAAGAGTCAATAACTGCCTTGGCAAAAGCCACAAAATCAGCAGCTTTTGTACATTTGGCAAATGCTTTATCCACAATTTCCTTGGCAAGCTCTTCATCTTTAAGGTTTTTGGAGATGCTGGTGCTCAGGTCAAGAAAGTCTGAAACTTTTGTACATTTTGCAGTGGCAGCTCCCAGAATTTCCTTTGCAGTATCACCAAGCTCAAGTTCATTTGCTCCGGCTGCAAGCGCTAAAAAATCATCAACAGTTCCACAAAGATTTTTCCCGTTGTTCAGTTGTTCAGCAGCAGCATCTGAATCTTTGAGCAATTCCATGTATGCTTTGGCATATGCAATGGAATCTTCAAATGTTTCTGCCCAGTCAGCTCCCTCTTCTAAAACCTCAGCAGCAAATTCATTATCAGAAAGGCCATCTATAATCTCTTTTGCAACCCCGATATACTCTTCCGGTGCATCACACTCCTCAGCTTTTTCTTCCAGTTCTTCTTTAAGTCCCATGTTTTTCTCCCTCTTTTTGTTGAAACTGTTTTTAAATAATTTTCTTTAGATAAAATTTATTTTAATACATATAAAATTATATTTTTTTTAAATTCCGCCAACCTTTTTGGTATCACACATTAAAAAATTCTAAAAGCTTAATTTTAAAAATTTCTTTTTTTATTATTTCCTGCAATTACGTGTCTAATGCTTGTCAATTACCCGTACAGGCATTTTTACCTTGCGGCCGCTTGGGTGGAACTTGCAACAGATTTTAAGATGGGCTCCACTGATCGCCAAAAACTCGGTCATGCTTCCCTCAAACACCATGGGGCTTAACCGTTACACAAATCAAAACCTGGACTATACCAGTAGTTTATCCTTGAAATTTTTTTGTATGGTCTGACTAATTATCTTAAAAAATTTATCAAGTTTAGAATTGATATCATTGATATTCTGAACATTTTATAGATGTTGCCTTAAAGATAATTAATCTTGACTGGCAGAAATCATCAATCGTTCAAGAAGGATGACTAATATTATTTATTGCAAAGCATTGGGTTTAATACCCCATTGCTTGCGATGTTAAAATTGGTTTAATCCTTTGTCCATACCCCGTCCGCTTGCGGCGGGGTCATTCATTCCTTAAATTTTAAAGACTTTACCATTCCCGCCAGATAATCAATTGGTGTTTCTTGTGTGCTTCCAGCTACAGCACCGATAATTTTATTGTTTTTATAAGTAAAAATACCCACGGTTAATAATTCAAATGTTTGATATTTCCAGGTGAGTTCAAAATAATTGGCTTCAGTTCCATCCAAAAGCCTTGTGCGGTTTTGTTTTTTGATTTTATAATCAGTTATTTTAAGAGTGTTTTTGTATAGATTAATCATATAATTTGCGGTATTTTCCAATGCCATTCCCTGCGGAATGTCATCCACTAAAGCGGCAAAAACCGGGAGTCCCTTTAGTCCTCTTCTTCTGAAAATAATCGGTGACACTGGTTGTTCATCCATATCCAAAAGATCTGCATCATATTTTATCGAAAATCCATATTCATTGTTTACGTAGGTCTCAAATTTTAATCCCTGAGAGGTTTCCCTGGTTTTTTTAATCATTTTCCTTCGCTTAAAAGGACTTGTTGTCTGCAGTAGATTGGAATAGGATTTAATCTCATTTGCTTTGTCTGGATTTTCCGCTAAGGGGGTCGATGATTTCACGGCTGGAACGATATATGCTGTCAATAGTCCCAATGGTGTGTAAAAATCTTCCCGGGCCAAGCTACTCGTAAATACAGCCACCAGGTTTTTCTTGGGCACAACCATTATAAACTGCCCCATATGACCAATTGCAGTATAGATATCAGGATTGACTATCCACCACTGATAACCGTAACCAGGTACCAATGTTGCGTCAATATGTTTACGGGTTGACTCTTTTATCCATTGGGATGATATGATCTGCTGACCATCCCACATTCCGTTGTTAAGGTAGAGAAATCCAAATTTTGCTATATCCCGCGGTCGCATTTGAAGCTCTCCATACCCTATGGTTATCCCCTGTGGATTTGAGGGCCAGCGCACATTGGTAATACCTATGGGGCCAAAAAGATTTTTTTCTGCAAATGAAAGTGCATTCTCATGGGTTTGTTCCTGTAAAATGGCCGATAAAAGGAAGGAAACACCATTGCAATATTCAAAACGGGTTCCCGGTTCTTCCGCCATGGGCAGATCAATCATAAATTTTACCCAGTTTTTGCTAAATCTCATCTGCATGAGACCGCTCCAATTATACAGGTAGGAATCACGGCAGTACAGACCAGATGTCATTGTAAGCAAGTGTTTAAGAGTTATGGCTTTTTTGTCATCATTGAGATTTTTGGTCGCATATTTTGGAAAAAAATCTATTAGTGGCTGGTTTATGTTCTTGATGTATCCTTTATCGATAGCGATGCCGATCAGGGCAGAAGAAACGCTTTTGGTGCACGAATAGATATTGTGTCTTGTGTTCGAATCAAACGGATAATTGTATGCGTCCAGCAGGATATACCCATTGCGGATAACCAGCACACTATCAATGTAAATATACTTTTTCCAAATTGTGTCCAGCATTTTGACTAACAATTCAGAGTCCACACCCTGACTTTCCGGTGATGCAGTTTTCCAGCTGCTGGTTGGCCAATAATCTGGCTGTTTTTCTGCTGCCAGTCCGATATTCCATAACATTCCAGCCACCAGAACAAATATTAACAAATATTGAATGATTTTTTTCATTTATAGCCTAATGTAATTAACCGGTTGTCTGCATATTTTTCAAGAGATTGATATCTAAGGGGAAGATCATGGGATTCTTAATAATCTTTACCAAGTTCTGCATCAGAGTTTAATAAATAATTCTTTAGCAACAATTATGAATAATGTAAAGAAAATTCAATTCACAACCTGCCAAGTTGGAGAAGGGTAATACTCAACAATACTTGTATCATAATTTAAATTTTTTAACTCAAATTTCGGTTGGGTATTTTTTTGATATCTGTTAAAAAAGATATTATGTAATAAACGAAAACAGGGAGTTTGAAGAATATAATGAAATCTAATTTTGTTGCCCAGGATGAACAATTTGAAGAGAAGGTCAGAAAGAGTTTCGCACGGCAACGAGCGATGGAGACACTCGGAATAACATTGGAAAAAATTGAGCCTGGCAGAATTGAACTTCGTATGCCTTACAACGAAGCATATACCCAACAACACGGATTTCTGCATGCTGGTATAGTATCCACTGCATTGGACAGCGCCTGTGGGTATGCAGCATTCTCACTCATGCCCAAAGAAGCAGCGGTGCTCTCCATAGAGTACAAGATCAATCTTTTGGCACCTGCAAAAGGCGATAGTTTTATTTTTACTGGGAGAGTGCTGAAAGCAGGAAAAACCGTTTCCGTTTGCCTTTCTGAAGCGTACTCAGAAAATTCTGGAGAACAGAAATTGGTTGCGCAGATGACAGGAACTATGATGACAGTGCTTGGAAGAGAAGGAGTCGATCAGTAGGAATTGTAATGATTGAGCAAATTATACTTTTATTTATGGGAACTCAACATAACTTACATCTGTTTGCAGTATCTTTCAATAAAATTTTAATAAAGTATATTTTTGGTATCTTTAAGGGCTCTGACCTCTGAATACGCTACCTTCGGATAGGCAAACAATAAAGTTTTGTCATTCAATCGAATATATATCCACTTTGTTCTTTTTCCCTTTGAGATCAATACTTGTCGATTTCTTGATTTTATTATTTTTTAATTGTTCCTTTTTTAATCGATCATGTGTTTGAGAGGAGATAATTATATGGGTGTTAAATTCTTTTGTTAGAGACTGTAGACGAGAAGCTATATTGACGGTATCTCCAACCAGAAGATATGATAACCGGTTCGGAGTTCCGATGTTTGCCGCCACCACATTACCTGTGTGAATACCAATACCATGGGAAAGCACAGGCCAGCCAATCCGAATAAAATCTTCATTTAAGACCGCCAATTTTTTTTTCATGGATATCGCTGCATCAAATGCCAAACTTGGATGATTCGATTTATAGACTGGAGCACCAAAAACCGCATAGATTTCATCACCCAGGAATTGGAGTATTAATCCTGAATGCTCATGAATAGCCGCGCCCATTTTTTCAAAATATTTATTAAGAATTTTAGCGACTCGTTTGGGATCATTTGATTCAGTAAGAGGAGTGAAACCCCTCAAGTCAGCGAATAATACAGTCACTTCCCTTACCTCACCATCCAATGGAATTCGGCCACTTAAAATTTCATCCCTTACTTCAGGAGTAACGTATTTACCAAATGTATCCCTTAACAATTCTCTTTCTTTTAATCCTTTGATCATTTCATTGGTTGCATCTCCTAACACTCCGATTTCATCATTTGAAACCACTTCTACCTGTGCACTATAATTGCCGTTTTTGATTTCTTCAACTGTGTCCAGCATATTTTTGAGAGGAGAAGAAATGGAACGGCTGATTAATCTGTTCAACAAACCGGACCCAAGAAAGAAAAGAACAAAAACTACAATAGAAAAAATAAGAACCCTTCGGGCATATTCTTTGACCATAACGGCAGATGTATCTACTTGTAAATAAAGGATAAAAAGTGTCAAGACTATAATTGCCAATGGAATAAGGCTTCCAAGTCTGAAAAATGCTCTAATTCTTTTTGAAATAGTCAGGGTTGCCGTACCTTCTACTTGTGACAGAAGGCCTTCTGGAAAAAATAAAGGAATCAGTCTCTTGCGGGCATAAGCTTCTGTTCCAAAAAAAACAATAGCAGAAGAAATTAATCCAACCATGATGGATCTTGTTGAAAATGCTATAGCCGTTTCTGAATCAAGTCTTCCGATAACATACGCTCCAGAGAACACAAAAACCGGAATTAATATCCAAAACAAAAGATTAAAAAGAATTAAGATAAAAGGTAAATTGATCAATCGCTGTTTGGAGTGATTAAAAAGATTTTCCGAAGGTATTTGTTGTTGTTTAATACTTTTAAGACATTCTGAAATGGGCTTTAACATAATAAACATTATGCAAAAAAAAGGTATGCACGATAATAAAGAAACATTAGCCAGAACCAAAAGACCTGTCATAATCATGCCCATTCGATCAACTGTTTCTACCTGTTTCAGGGTAGTTATTCGATCAAGCACGATCTCGATTGGAGTCGAAAAATTCATTATTGAGATCATCAGAATACCGGTAATAGTTGCTCCCACCCCAATGATATAAAAGCCTTTAAGTGATGCTTGGTTTGGATCTGTCACTGTTTTCTATAACCTTAAATTGACCTTGATTAATTAAAAACTGCATCAATTTAAGAAAAATTCAATTTAGTGTCAAGCAGTGAAAATTCTCATGAAACTATATCGAAAAAAACTCATAATAACTCAAGTTATAGTTAACTATCTCTTTTGCTATTTATTCACTAGGTCTTTTAACTACTTGCCAGCTCTAAATGCAGGATTCTTTCTTGCAGGAATATTAATCTCTTTGTCAGTCTGAGGATCAGGTTGTATTATATTATATTTGATCAATGTTTCCCGATCATATGATTCAGATACATGACCTTGTCTTACCGTAATTAGATCTTAATATTAACAGATGTTTAAAGATGAAATAAGAAGAACTATTCTGCTGTCCCTTCCTATTATTATAGGGCAACTGGGACAATTGCTGATGTCTGTGGTAGATAATATTATGGTGGGGCAAATAGGTGCCCCTGCCCTTGCTGCTGCATCCATTGCCAATGCAATTTTTACATTGATTATGGTTGTTGGATTCGGACTGACCATGGCAGTCACACCATTGACTTCCATTGCACTCAGCAAAGGTAAAGATAAGGAATGCGGAGTTATTTTACGTCAGGGAATTATTGTCAATCTATTCTCAGGATTTCTTCTTTGCGGGATTGTCATCCTTTTATCAGACACAATACAGTATCTTAACCAACCCAAAGAGATTGTTGATTCTGCTGCTGTTTACATGAAGATTCTGGGCTTTTCCATGCTGCCGCTGATGCTTTTCCAAAGTTATCGTCAGTTTGCAGAAGGAGTGAGTTATTTAAAACCTGCCATGATTATTATGCTTTCAGCCAATGTTGTGAATATTTTCACCAACTGGGTCTGTATTTATGGAAACTTGGGGGTTCCTCCTCTTGGGCTAACAGGTGCTGGTATTGCAACATTCAGTTCACGGATTTTCATGGCAGCCACTTTAATGATCGTCATTATGAAATCTCCAAAAATGAAACGCTTTGACCCTACTTTAAATTATAGGAAAATTGATTTTCTAATGATGCGACGTCTCTTGGCAATAGGTATCCCAGCAGGTTTTCAATATTTTTTTGAAGTCAGTGCCTTTGCTGCTTCATCAATTATGGTTGGATGGATTGGCACAATATCCCTTGCCGCCCACCAAATTGCTTTAAATCTTGCATCTATTTCTTTTATGGTTGCCATGGGAATTTCATCTGCGGCTACCATTAGGGTCAGCAATGCATTTGGCAGAAAAGATATCCTGAGAATAAGACTTGCCGGTTTTTCTGCCACATTTTTGTGTGTTATTTTTATGGCATCAGCAGGTCTTATCTTTATTTTTTTCAGATTCTTTTTATCTGGTCTCTATATTTCCGAAAAAGAAGTGGTTGAAATCAGTGCATCTTTGCTGGTAATTGTAGCTTTTTTTCAAATTTCTGATGGTACTCAAGCTGTCGGTCTTGGAATTTTAAGGGGAATAACTGATATGAAAATTCCCACTTTGATCACTTTTGCTGCATATTGGATCATAGGATTGCCTTCTGGCTATTTTCTGGGATTTACGCTCAATATGGGCATATATGGTATATGGTATGGTCTTTTGATCAGCCTAACTGCATCAGCTTGTCTAATGATGATTCGGTTTAATTCAAAAAGTAAAATATTAAATACTGTATAAACTGACTCAAATTTTATGGTTATACCTAAAATTGCAACCACCATAAAGTTCCCCCATGTGAATGGCTACTGATTGCGTGTTATTATCTTTTTGTATAAAAGCCTTGACATTGACCCTAAAGGTAACGGGTATTGTAATAGAATTTTACTTGACATTAAGATTAAAAGTATTTAATATATGAATGAATGTTCAATTGAAGAGGTGAATATATGGAAATTTGTTCAGAGAAATGTATTAATGAAAAAAATGTAAAAAAAACTATCCAATCGTTTCCTAAACTGGATACCATTGTTGGAATTGCTGAAATATTCAAGGCGTTAAGTGATCCATCCAGGCTGAAAATTGTTTTTACCCTGTTATCCAGGGAACATTGCGTATGTGATATTGCCGTGATATGCAGCCAGAGTGAATCTGCCATCTCACATCAGCTCAGAATCTTAAGAGTATTAAAAATTGTTAAAAACAGACGGGAAGGCAAAATTGTATATTATTCACTTGATGATGATCATGTAAGATCTCTTATCCAGATGAGTCTTGATCATATTAACCATTAACCTGATTGATAAGGGTGGATTGTTTGAATAAAGCAAACCGCAATCTCACCTGATTATAAAAAAAAAGGAGATTTTTGAATAATATTTTATTCAAAAAGATATTATTTAAAGATCTGTTATTTATATGAATTTTATATATAATATTTTTAAAGAAGTCTGGCACATCTATCTTGATGTATCAATATTCATGCTGTTTGGATTTTTTGTTGCAGGCTTACTATATGTTTTTTTTAAAGCTGACAAGATAAAAAAATATCTTGGGACTGGTAAAGTTAAACCAGTATTTTTGTCTGCTCTGTTTGGTATTCCCATACCTCTGTGATCATGCGGTGTCATACCTGTGGTCACAGGTTTAAAAAAACAGGGAGCAAATAATGGAGCTGCTCTCTCATTTATGATTGCCACCCCTGAGTCTGGTGTGGATTCCATTGCCGTCTCCTGGGCAATGCTTGATCCTGTCATGACAATTGTAAGACCTATAGCAGGGTTTATTACTGCTGTTTCAACGGGAATTACAGAAAACTATTTCAACCGGGAAGAGGAACCAATAGACATAAAACAAAAACAGCAGGCTTGCCAAATTCAATCCAGCAAACCTGAGACAATCAACCCAGGCGGCACTTGAGGTTGTTCCACACAAACGGATACAGTTGTATCCAATACTGATAAAACATTGCTCTCAAGGCTTGCTGATGGAATGAAATATGCCTTTGGTGATCTGCTTCCTGACATTGCCAGGCCCTTTGTAATTGGTATTTTTATTGCCGGCATAATCAGTTTCTTTTTCCCTGAAGATCTCACTGTCTGGGCTAATGAACATCAATTCTTATCCATGCTGGTAATGCTTGGAGCTGGCATTCCCATGTATGTTTGCGCAACTTCTTCAACTCCTATTGCAGCTGCATTGATTCTGAAAGGATTGAATCCTGGAGCTGCCCTGGTTTTTTTACTGGCTGGTCCTGCAACCAATGTGGCAACCATTAATGTGGTAAAAAATATATTTAATACAAGGACACTTATT
>JBDLIV010000050.1:0-9274 GCA_039714675.1 Thermodesulfobacteriota bacterium | reverse complement strand
TTTACCCATAATTTTTTCACCGATCAGATATAAACAAATGCAGGAACACAAAAAGAACAAAAGCATTATCATTCTTAAAACAAATATCTGATCTATTTCGTTTTTACCGACAATAGTTATCCATGAAAACAAATGGACGTGAAACGTCTGAAATAAACTTAATTGATCACCATTAACAAATTTATAAACCAGCGACAGGTTAAAAAATTCATCTTGATTGACAGGTGAAAAAAACAGTAATGTTGAATTGAAAATCAAAAAAATCAGGATCAAAAAAGAAAAAACTTTTTCCTGAAATATTATAATACTGTCACTTTTTATTCCATTATCGGAAGCGATCCATCTTTGAATTTGCAAACACATTTTCAGACTTTATATGAGATACATTAATAATCAATGAAAAACCTTTACCACAGGTTTGCTTTGATATACAAGTTAATATTGATTTACAAAAAGGAAAAAACAGACAGGAGAGGAGAGCTTTTATGAAGAGTTTAATTGGGGAAAGATTAGTCAAGAAAAGCAAATTAACTCATGAGCAGCTGCAGGAAGCATTGGAATATCAAAGGCTTCATGGCGGCAGGCTGGGCAAAAGTATTGTTAAACTTGGATTTCTTAATGAAAATGAAGTTAGAGATTTTTTTAATGCTGTTCCGGAAATACCGGATTCTCTGGAAGAAATCGATCTGAATTACTCTTTAATTGAAGATATGGTTGTTAAGCATGCGCTGAAATTAAGAGTGTTTAACATCACTGATATGTGTGACAGCATAAAACTTCCAATGTTTATTGTCAGTGATATAATTGATGATTTACGGCACAACCATTTTCTGCATGTAAAAGAAGCAGGACAGCTTTCCAAACTTTCATATTCGTTTTCTCTTACAGAAGCCGGTGTCAACAAGGCAATGGAACTGTTAAGTATTTCAAGGTATGCCGGGCCGGCACCTGTCTCATTACGCAGTTATAAAAGCCAGGTGGAAGCACAGACCATTAAAAACATTCATGTTGATGAAAAAAAGCTCAGAAAAGCATTTTCCGAATTAGTTATTTCAGAAGATTTGATTCAGCTGTTTGGACCTGCAATCAGTTCAGGTAAATCAATATTCCTTTATGGCCCTCCGGGTAACGGGAAGACAACCATTGCAGAAATAATCGGACAAGTTATGCCTGATTCAGTCTATGTTCCATATGCTGTCCAGGTTGAAGGTGAAATAATCACAGTTTATGACGGTGCAAATCATATTAAAGATAATTCTGACGAAGCAGATGACTCTGGTGATCAAAGATGGGTCAAAGTAAAAAGGCCGGTGATGATGACCGGTGGAGAGATGACATTAAAAGGGCTTGATCTTGATTTTAATGCTATTTCTAAATTCTATGAAGCACCTTTACAGATGAAGGCAAATAACGGGATTTTCATTGTTGATGATTTTGGCCGCCAGCGAATAGATTCCCAGGTATTGTTAAACCGGTGGATTGTTCCCCTGGAACGCAGGACAGATTTTTTAACTCTGCATACCGGGATGAAAATAGAAATCCCGTTTGATCAGCTGGTAATTTTTTCCACAAACCTTGAACCCAAAAAACTTGTTGATGCGGCTTTTCTCAGAAGGATCCGGTACAAAATCGAAATTGGCCATCCCAGGCTCAGTGAATTCAGGCAAATTTTTCAAATGGTATGCCAATCCAATGGAATGAATTTTAAAGAAGATGTGTTTAAATTTTTAATTAATGATCTGTATAAAAAGACAAGAACGAATCTCTCCTCCTGTCATTGCAGAGATCTTCTTGACTGGATTGTGGATGATGCCCATTACAGGGATAAAAAACCGGAATTGACAAAGGAAAATATTGTAGCTTCGTGGAAAAGTTATTTTGTGAAGATGTAGTCTTTTTAATTATCACAAGATCTAATTAATTTGATTTCACTGCCTGCAACCTGAAACAGCTTTAATGATTTAACAGGTTCACCCTGCAGATCAAAAGATGTGGGGCAGGTAACAGTTTTATTAAAAATACTTGAATGAAGAAAATCCACCACATCTTCTTTTGAATTAACTGATGGCGAAGCCAGGGTTTCCATTACAATCATGGCAGTATCATAGGCTATTGCTTCATTGTATCCCGGCAGAATGCCTGTTGTTTCCAAACAGGATGAGGTAAAATCAAGAACCTCTGCTGATTGAGCATCAGGATGAAAACCATCCGGAAAAACTGCTGCCTGTACATAATCTTTTGCCTTCAACAGCTTTGGAGAGTTCCAGAGATTGGTTCCCATAAGTTCGGTTTCAATGTAATGATATTTTAACTGTGGTGCAATCATGTTTATAGTGTCTACTGCATCAGGAATAAACAATACGTCAAAATCAGTTTTAGCCCTGTAAATCCTGTTTCTCTCTATTTTTTCATTCTCTTCCATATCCACATATTCACCACTTTTATCAAGCCTTTGATATCCTGTGATCAATTGATTGATCTGATCAGAAAAATCAGTTTGAGACGGTTCATAGGAGATCATTTCAGTCAATTCGGCATCATACCCGGAAATGACATCAACAAAAGTATCTTTAAATATATTGCCGTATTTTTCATCAGGATATAAAATCGCAAAACTGGTAAACCCGTATTCCTCAATATAATAAGATATCCCTGTTCGTATCTGCATGGATGGTGTCATATAATTTCTTAAAACAAAGTGGCTGTCTGCGGTTACTTCAGATTTCTGGGACATTGCTATCATTGGAATACCAAGGTTCTCTGCTTCAATTGCAGCGGATCGGGCACTCACCATAGGACCAATAATACATGCAGCCTTTTGGTGATTGAGTTTTTTTACAGCTGTAACAGCTGTAACAGGGTCAGAAGCAGTATCTTCAATTAGAAGATGAAACTTTATATTATCTTGTGAATAATTAAATTTATCAACTGCCATCTGAACAGCATAGAGTGCTTTTTGTCCTCCCATCTCATAATACCCGCTCAGGGGCAGCAAAACACCTATTATATTTTTTTTAAACTCTTTTGTCTGTTTAAATTCCGATTGAAGAAGAATCTGATCTCTAACGTCTTTATTCTTGATTTGCGAAAGCAGGGGAATAATTTCCTTTGATTCCATACCGGAAGCAAGGACAGCAATTTTCTCTATCAAAACTTTTGTTTTGGGTTCCTCTGGTTTATGGCTCAATGCTTCATTATAAAAATAAAAGGCATTTGTATCTTCCCCCATTTCATTAAAGATATCTCCTATCAACTCCAAAACCCTTAATTGAATTTCAAAGGAGCATGGAGTTGAAGCTATTTCAGCTGCAATTTCCAAAGCCGGTTTAAACTTCTTTTTTAACAAAAGCTGTTCTATGCTTATAAATTTATTCTTTTGTTCAATGCAGGTTGCACTATTTGCCAGATCAGAATCAATTACAGGAAGCGGCGGAACATTAAAGACGGGCTGCTTTTGTTTTTGAACACAGGAGTTGAAAAGTAATAAATCAATTATTAAGAATGCTATTAAAAATTTATTAATCACGCCGATATCCACAATATATCAATCAGCATTTTTTACTTTTTAACAATCTCAATTTCAACACGTCTGTTCATCATTCTTCCCCATGAGGTACCATTGCTTTCAATGGGGTTTATACTTCCAAGTCCCTTTACTTGCATTTGACTTACCATTATACCTCTTCCAAGCAAAAAGCTTCTGACAATATTTGCCCTGAATTCTGACAATTTTTTATTATATGTTTGAGAACCATTTGAATCAGTATAACCTTTAATCAAAATATTCCTGTCAGGATGAGTTATAAGAATATCTGCAAAATTTTCTAACCTAGCAAAACCTACTTGTGTTAAATCATTGGTGTTGTATTTAAATCTGATAATTATTGTTTTCTGTGGTAAAGGTAAAACTATTTTTTTAATTTCACTGTTTTGTTCTTCGCCAACACTGCTCTGCACTATGGGTTCCTGGTCTTGTGAGTTTTGTTTTTCCTGTAAAGACTTCAAAGCATTCTGGTCAACTGCAACTTTATCCTGGGGTGGTTTTATGGTCTGGGTATCATTTATAGACAGCCCTGATTCTTTTTCATTGCTTATTTCTTCATTGCTTATTTCTTCATTGCTTATTTCTTCATAATCTTCTGTTTGATCATATATCTTGTGTATATTTTCTGTTTCTGATTTCCCGGTAATATCAGTCTCACCCGGCAGTTGATCTTGTTTTGAAACTTCCTGCAACGGCTTAGAGGTATTTTTTTTAAATATTTTTGTCTGGTTATTGGTATATGATATGAATTGCTGAAAACTTGCAGGGAACAACCACCACCATCCAATTAATGAAAACAAAGCAACAGCAATGCTTAACATTATTATATTTCCTTTTTCCCTTTTTTTCTTTTCTATTTTTATGGGTTTCAAGACAACAGGCTTTGTTTGAACTGCGGGTGCAGGTTTGGTAAGGTGTTTATTAAACCCATCTATATCACGGTTTGGGACATATGCAGGTATTTTCAGCTCTTTGGCACACTCCTGCACAATTTGCGCTGTAATTGTATCATTATCGTTCACATAGCCAGACAATAATGAATGATCACAAATCACATTTATTCTTCTTGGGAAACCTCCTGAATACAGAAATACTTCCTGAACAGCTGATGATTCAAAAATGGGTCTAACTGCTCCGGCAACTTTTAACCTATAATTAATGTATTTTTCTGTTTCATCCGGTGTTAATGGATCAATATTATAATTAAGCGTCAATCTCTGCCGAACAGCCCTGTTCTGGTCCCGACTTAAAATTTCGTTGAATTCATTCTGGCCAACAAAAAAAATATTTATTAATTTAGCATTTGTCTTTTCAATGTTGGACAGCAGCCTGGTCTCTTCAAGCAGTTCCTGAGTCAGTAATTGCGCTTCATCAATGATGAGTAAAACTTTTTTATTTGCTTCATAGGTGTCGATTAAAAACTTACGAAATCCTACCAGGAATGAGCCTTTAGAGGCAAATTCCTGATTAATTCCAAAAGAAGAAGCAATATAATTAAAAAAATCAAGTTTTGAAAGGTTAGGATCAGAAACAGTGGTACAGACAATATCATCATTTAAACTCTCAATTAATGCATTGATAAGAGTTGTTTTTCCAGTTCCGACATCTCCGGTCAGCAAAAGGAATCCTTTGTTATCAAGCACTCCATATTTTAATGTTGCAAGAGCTTCCTTGTGTTTTTCTCCAAACCACATAAAATCAGGGTCAGAACTGATCTGGAATGGTTTTGCATTTAATTCATAAAAAGAAGTATACATAATTAAATATAGTTATAGCCCGTGAAGGAATTCCATATCCTTTGTTTGAGTTTTTTTTGTCCCAATAATCAATATCTCTATTTTATTGTTCTCATTTTTCGAGAAATATAGACGTCCATTATATGCAAATAACACTTCAAAGCAAGCTGTTTTATGTTTTTTACCAGAAAATACTTTTCTTTTTATTGTTACTTTAGTCTGGTCCCGATCCAACAAAAAAACACTCTCTTCAGCTTTTATCTGCTGATCTTCACCAAGATTAAGCAACCCGGCAATTGCTTTTCTGTTCATCTCAATATTTTTATATAGTGCAGCAAATCTTTTAGAAACAAAATCAAATTCATTTCTTCTGTTTTTTGAACTTTTTCTTCTCTCATATTTTCTGATCTGTGATTTAAGGTCACTTATCTCTTCCTCTTTTTTCTGTTTTAATTCAATAAAAGCATTGAGCTGCTCTTCAAGTGAAATAATCTCTTCAAATAATTCTTCTTCATTTATTTTTAATTTCTTTTTATCTTTCTGGTATTTAGCATTCAAAGATTTAATGTTTTCAAATAAACCCTGACGCTCTTTTTTTATATCTTCAAGAATCTGTTTATGAACAAGCTCTCCTTTTTTTAAATCATCAATCAAAGCCTCTCTGAGTTTAACAGCCTGCTTTGCTTTTGTGCTTCCCTTTTTATAAAAAGTCAAAAGAATCGAAATTGCCAAGCTAAGATAAATCAATAAAATTAAATTAGCTGTCCTGCTCCCATGATTTAAATTAATTTCAACACGATTAACCATTAAACCACTGTTTAAAATTTCAAAATTTTGTTTTGCGATTTCACGAAAATCATTTTTGGTATTAAGGCTCTTTACCAATAAATCAGCATTAATAAAAGTTGGATAAATGACTTTTCCTTTTTTTGTGGTCACAAGAATTTTTAAATCAAGGTCAAAATATTTAACTATTTTGTCATTTGCTAAAAAAATATCAATATTGTCTGTAACCTGCTCTTCAATGGATATCCTGCCCTCTAAAATATTTGAGGTGTCGCCAATAAAAATATTCTCAATTTTCTGCAAATAATAATCATTTAAATAGTTTTGCGAAAGAGTGAGCGTTACAATATATAAAATTGGGGTAAACAGCAGACAAAATATTGCAATTTTTAATGGAAAATATTTCATTTACACCCCAATGTAATTACGCCAACATAGTTAAAACAAACCTTATCTCAGAAAAAACTAATTATCAAGGAGTTAAGAAAAATATGCTCTGTACTGATTATTCATATTGATTCTCTTGATTAAACAGATAAATTTTCTTATAGGAAATATTGCTTTTTTTTTGATTCAAAGAATAAAATTGAAATGCTTAATCAGTAAATATTCAACAACTATAGATACTATTTAGTCCTTGAAAAGGATCTTCAGAGATTAAATGATATCTATGTTTTTTTCAATCCCTTACCTATTATTTCGAAAGCGATTTTAATTG
This sequence comes from Thermodesulfobacteriota bacterium, assembly GCA_039714675.1. Lineage (GTDB taxonomy): Bacteria > Desulfobacterota > Desulfobacteria > Desulfobacterales > Desulfobacteraceae > Desulfobacula. The sequence continues at coordinate 2,490 of JBDLIV010000050.1, read as the reverse complement.
TAGGTTTTACAAAATCCTTCTGACCATCTAAACGCCTTTTGGAATCGACCCATAAAACAATTCCACCATAGGATGCCCACAAAATATCTGCCAGGGCCACCGGGTTCTCATCAACAAAAACACCCTGTTCAATACCCTGTTTCACAACATCAATTATAGCTCCGTGAGCCATGGTGGAATAAATTTTAATCTGCCGTAAAACATCACCTGAAAGATTTTTAAGGGCTTCTCCAGACTGGAGATGAAATAAATTAATTAAAATATTTGAATCATATTCATATACATCAATAAATACATCACGAAATTTATCAATTTTTTCTTCCACTGAAATCTCCTGGGGAACAACTTTTTGAATTTCGTCTGTCAGATACTTCAAAATTTCAATGGAGAGCGATGTATGCAGCTCTTCCTTGTTTTTAAAATAGAGATACAAAGTTCCAGGACTCAATTCAGCTTCTAAGGCAATCTCCTCCATTGTTGCAGAGTTAAATCCTTTGTTAGAAAATATTTTTCGGGCAGCATTAATAATATCAATTTTTCTTTGAGCTTTTTCACGCTGTTTACGTTCATATATACCCATAAACTCCTCATTATTTTTTGAATACGATTCATTAATTTATTAATTAAGATGATTAATACAAAAAATTATCAACAACCACAAGGGTAAATTAAAAAAAATCAAACAAATTGATAATTCCATGATAATATACTATGAAATAAATAAACCAAGGAGGTTATCTATATGCGGAAAACACTTTATTGGGCTGACAACTATGTCAATATACGAACCAGTGCAAAAAAAGCTTTGCAGCACATACAGCCGGGACAAAGAGTATTTGTCGGTTCTTCATGTGGAGAACCTCAACATCTTGTCAATGAATTATCAAAATCCTCCTTTAGATTTACCGACCTTGAAATTGTAAGATTATTATGTATAGAAAGCGGGCCTCTAACTCTGATTGCCAACCGGTCTCATTCACGGCAGTTTAATATCAGAACATTTTATCTTGGATCAGCCTCCCCCACAATAATTAAAAAAAATAAAAGATTTACCACACCCATTAATCTTTCCCAGATCCCCCATCTGTTTAAATCAAAAATGATTCCTCTGAATGTTGCTCTGGTTCAGACTTCTCCTCCAGATGATTTTGGATGGATGAGCCTTGGAGTATCTGTGGATATTACACTTGCTGCCTGTGAATCTGCCGATATTGTAATATGCCAGGTCAATCCCAATATGCCAAGAGTTCTTGGGACAAGTTTTATCCATGTCAATGATGTTGACTATATTGTCGAACATGAAGAAGAAATTTTAACCATTCAACCTCTCCCGGAATCTGAAACAGCCAACACCATTGCAAAGCACATATCACGATTAATTGATGATGGTTCCACCCTTCAGACAACTCTTGGAGTCACTAACGAAGCCATCACGGTCTGTCTTGCTCAAAAAAATGATCTTGGGGTTCACTCCCAGTATCTAACCGACGGGCTTATGAAGCTTTTTGCCATGGGTGTTATCACCAACAAAAAAAAGGGATATAATAATGGAAAACTTGTTGCCGGCAGTGCAGTCGGGTCAAAAATTCTTTATGATTTCCTTGATGATAACCCCTCCATAGAATTTCATCCTTCAGATTATATAAACAATCCTTCCCTTATTGCCAGGCATAATGCCATGATCTCTTTAAATACTGCCATGGCAATAGATTTAACAGGCCAGGTTGCAGCAGATGCTCTGCCATATAATAATTATACAGGTATTAACGGGCTTCTTGATTTTACCAGGGGGGCAGCCATGTCCAAAGGTGGTAAATCCATCCTGATAATGACATCCACCTCGGATAAAGACAAAAAAAGCCGCATAATTCCAAGTCTATCTGATATTGCTGTGGTAGTTCCAAGGGGTGATGTTCAATATGTTGCAACTGAATACGGTGTGGTAAACCTTTTTGGTAAGACTTTGCAGGAGAGAGCCATGGCTTTGATAAGTATTGCCCATCCTGATTTCAGGGATGAACTGTTTTCCAGAGCCAAGGAACTTGATCTGATTGACATTGGCAGAAAATTTAAACAGGCCATTAAAGGGGTTTATCCTTTAAAATACGAAGAAACCATAAATATCAACCAGGTTCCCATTATGTTCAGACCTGCCAAACCCATTGATGAAAGAAGTATCCAGGAACACTATTATACAATGAACCGGGGAGATATTGTTTCAAGATTTTTCCATGAAAAAAAGAGTTTTGTCCACGATCAGATTGATACAACCTTTGAGATTGATTATATAAATGATCTGACTATTGTAGCCACAATTGGAGAACTTGGTTTTGAAAAAATTATTGCTGTTGGTGAATATTTTAAGAATTCCATAGTTAATATGGCTGAAATTGCCTTTTCAGTCTCAAGGGAATACCAGGGCATGGGAATTGCCAACATCCTCCAGAGAAAACTTGCAAGGGCAGCACTTGATAACGGGATAAAAGGACT
>JBDLIV010000049.1:0-9516 GCA_039714675.1 Thermodesulfobacteriota bacterium | reverse complement strand
TTCCAAAACAGTTTCCCTGAAAAAAACCCATGTTGGCCTGACACCTATACGTGACAGTGACATCAGACATGAATCCTTTACCAAAAGAGCCCCGAAACTAGGTGGTCTTGTAGAATTTTACAGGAGCCCTGCAAGGGTAAGATGGACCCCAACCGGCACCAATGTTCCAGATTATCCAAAACTTGCACAACTATGGTGGCAGAACATTGGTGAAGCAGTTGCCGGTGAAGTTACTGTATCAAGAGCAATGGATAACCTGGCCCAAGAGCAGGATAAAATCCTTTACAGGATTGAGCGCTCCAAAATCCAGGGCGACCAGGGACCCAAGCTGAACCCGGAAATCGATCCTGAAATATGGCTCAACAAACCTGGTTCTCCAAAAGCTAAATTAGCCAATGAAAAACCCCAGGGCAAAACCGTTGATTATGACGAACTTATAAAGACCTGGCAGTAGTGAAAAAAGAGTGAATGGAGATAAACAAAAGGTGCTTTTACAAAGATTTCAAGTGCTTTTGATGCTCCAGCATTAAACTTCGGAGCTTTGGTTTGACAATAAACCAAAGCTCCCTTTTAAATTAAACTAAGAACAATATTATGGAAACAGATGTATTAATCATCGGCGGTGGAGTTACAGGTACCGGGATTGCAAGAGATCTTGCTTTGCGGGGGCTGAATACAATCCTGATTGAGAAAAAAGATCTTAATGCCGGAGCTTCCGGTGGTAACCACGGCCTTTTACACAGTGGTGCAAGATATATTCACTCTGATCCTGAAGCAGCCGGCGAGTGTCAGATAGAACAGGCAATATTAAAAAAACAGGCTGCACATTGCATTGAAGAGACTGGAGGCCTGTTTGTTGCTGTTAAAGGTGATGATGAAAACTATATACAGGATTTTCCTCAGATGTGTGAAAAATTGCACATTCAATGCGAAAAGATAGATCCGAAAAAAGCTGTGGAAATGGAGCCTGCATTGTCAAAGGATATTATTGCTGCATATCAAGTCAATGATGCATCAATAAATCCCTTTAAATTATCCATTGAAAACATGAACAACGCTGTCTCTTTGGGGTCTTCATATTTAACTCACACAAAAATAGAAAATCTCAAAATAGAAAACAATAAAATTATTTATGCTTTAGCGAAAAATGAAATAAGTGGAGAAATCATTAAGATCAGAGCAAAAACCTATGTAAATGCCTCGGGCGCATGGGCAAAAAATATTGCTGCCATGGCTGGAATCAATGTTAATATGGTGTTTTCCATGGGAAGCCTCCTTGTTACAAGCCAGAGGATTACTAAAAGAGTTATTAACAGATTAAGGATGCCGACGGATGGAGATATCGTGGTTCCAGGCGGTGTTGTCTCAATTCTTGGAACAACTTCAATAAAGGTGGAAGATCCAGACAAAATATATCCTACTGTTGATGAAGTTGATCATATTATAGAGCAGTGCGAACAGATGATCCCTCTGCTTAAAGATAGTAGATATATCAGAGCATATGCAGGTGTTCGTCCCCTGGTCAGCATGGGAGGCGATGACAATGACAGAAATATAAGCCGGGGCTTTACGCTGCTTGACCATGAAAAAGACGATGTTGATAATTTTATAACAATAACAGGCGGGAAATTATCAACATACAGATTAATGGCAGAAAAGACCTCTGATATTGTATGCGAAAAACTTGGTATTACTCAACAGTGTAAAACAAAAACAACACCTTTACCCTCCACCCATGATGGTGACTGGTCAGAACCAGGCGTATTTATAGACAGCTCTATGGATTCTAAAGCTTTTCATGACTCTTATCTTTGTGAATGTGAAATGGTGCCTGCAAAAGCAATAAACAGGGTGATTGATTCAATCAAAAAAAATGGGGGCAGTCCAAATCTTGAATCCATTGCCGTGAGAACCAGAGTTGGTAAAGGAACATGCCAGGGTACCTATTGCAGTGTAAGGCTTCTTTCACACCTTTGTAACAATAAAGATTATAAAGCTGCAAACGGTCTGAATGATTTAAAACTTTTTTTAAATGAGAGATGGAAAGGGGAGCATTCCCTTTTATGGGACCAGACCCTTGTCCACTCTTCTTTAAAAGAGATGATACATTGCGGCTTATTCTGCCTTGAGCTGGAAGAACAATAGATTATGGAAAAACAAGATATTACATGTGATGTTTTAATAATCGGTGCCGGATTTGCCGGTATGGCTGCCTGTGCCAGAGCATCTGAACTTGGATTAAAAACCATAATGGCAGGCAATTCATCCCAGCTCTATTTTGCAAGCGGACTGTTTGATTTTCTTGGTGTCTATCCCCTTGATCCTGCTACTCTTTTAACAAATCCTGAAACAGGACTTGAATTACTGAAAAAAAAGATACCTGATCATCCATATTCAAAAACCAGCTTAGACGCGATATTAAAAAGTTTTGATTTTATAACTGACTTTTTAAAATCAGCAGGGCTTGAATATAAGCCTTCAAAAGGTGGAAATATTTCTGTTCTTACAGCTGCCGGGACATTTAAACCAACTTTTTTAGTTCCTGAAACCATAAAAAAATGTCAAATGCTTAACAAAAGCAAAAATCTTTTAATAATAGATTTTAAAGGTTTAACCGGATTTAGTGCAAGACAAATTGCAGCACGATTAAAAGAGAGGCATGACAGCGTTCATACTTTAAGTATTGAACTTGTCCCTGATAAGACTGTTTTACCCCCCATGCATATTGCTTCCATGTTTGAAAATGATGACTTTCTTGAAAAAATCGCAAAAAAAATTTCCAACTGTGGTTGTAAAGCTGATCTTCTTGGTATGCCGGCAGTATGTGGAATCAATAAAAGTTTAGATATTCTCACAAAACTGGAAAAAATGACGAACCTTGATATTTTTGAAATACCAATGATGCCGCCTTCCATTCCAGGTTTAAGATTAAAGAATGCCTTTGAAAAACAACTTGCAAAACAATTTAAAAAAAAGAGTGTCCAATTTTTAAGTCAGGCAAAAATCAAATCTGAGGCTATAAACGAGAATGAATTTATTTTAAATGCTGTTAATCAAAATATGGAGACCAGAATAAAAACAGAATGTGTGGTACTTGCATCGGGAAGATTTCAGAGCGGCGGGCTTTATGCACATAGAAAACAAGTTTTTGAAACAGTGTTCAATCTGCCAATACATCAACCAGAGCATAGGAATCTATGGCATAACAGGAATCTTTTTGAAAAACAGGGGCATCTTATTAACACCTCTGGTATTGAAACAGACAATGTGTTCAGACCTGTTGATACTAATGGTTCAATATTTCATAAAAACCTTTATGCAGCAGGAACAATTCTTGCCCACAATGACTGGGCAAGGCTTAAATCAGGTTCAGGAGTATCTGCTTTAAGTGCTTTTACAGCAATTAATGATTTTTATAACCGTCACAATCCATCTTTATGATAACGCAAATTATGAAAAATGAGTCTTTAATTTTAAATTATGTTTGATATATCTCTATATATTTCACTGAGTCTTGCCATAGCAGGAATTTTATTACAAATTTTTAAATTTAATAAAACCAGTTCAGCAAGAGACAAATTAAAAAATCTTAAGTTCAATATCATTCCCGGTTTTTTTAACACAATTTTTCAGACAAAGCTGTTCAAGGCTTCAAAGATAAGATGGGCAGTTCATTTTCTTGTTTTTGCAGGTTTTATATTTTTGCTTCTTTTCCATGCTCTTGATGAACTGATTTCAATGAAGCTTTTCAGCTATTATGAGCCAACTGTTGATCCTTATCAGTTTTTAAGAAACTTTGCAGGGTTTATTGTGGCAGTTGGCTGCATTGGCTTTTTAATAAAAAAAATTTACAGGGCAAAATCTGATCAGAGAGTTAAAGGCGAATATAATAATCTGTTTTCCATATTTTTAATTTTTTTAATAATCTGTTCAGGATTTATGCTTGAGAGCAGTAAAATAATATCAGAACCGATTTTCATGGAAATGGTTGAAGATTATGCCGGTATTGATGAAGATTCAGGCCTTGAGGATTTAAGTGTTTACTGGGAAAAAAATTATAATGTTGTATTTGAGCAATCTTATGAAAGCTCTGAAGAAGCCCTTGAAGAAGGCGAAGTTCTAAATGAGGATTACTGTCTTGACTGTCATTCAAAAATATCAAGTGCCTTTGTATCAAATATCTTATCTGATGGTTTAAAAAAAACAGGTTCAGTTTTAAACAATTATCGTGCTGACAGATATCTTTACCATATTCATTATCTGCTTAGTTTTATCATGCTTATATCCCTTCCTTTTTCACGACTGTTTCATATTCTTTTAATCCCTTTTGCAAGCTTGAAACAGCAGGCAGATGTAAAAACCTTTCAAAACCGGGATATTGTTTTTAATTCTCTCACCCTTGCGGCTTGCACAAATTGCAGGATATGTTCTGATGTCTGCAGTGTTTACCCTAACTTTGTGATTGAAGATAATATAAAGGTTCTGCCCCATTATAAAATTAATGCTTTTAAAAAGATAATATCAGGAGCGCATCTTGACGTTGAAGAGCTGAACAGAATAAAAATTTCCAATGATGAATGTACAAGGTGCAATAACTGTACAGATATCTGTCCTTCAAATATTGATTTACAAAGTTTATGGGAAAAGCTCTCATACACTTTAAGTAAAACTATTCCAGAAACTGCCGGCCGGCCGGACACCATGCAGTTTGCAAAAGAACATGATATCCTCTTCAGCCCGACCTCTTTTAAAAATTGTGTCCAGTGTACTATCTGCACCAATGTATGCCCTGTTGTCGGCTATTGTTCAAACAGTGAAAATGATATGACTCCACAGCAGATCATGAATTTGTTAAGACTTGGTAAAAAACAGATGGCTGCAAAAACTCAAATGGTTAACAACTGCCTGACATGCTATTCATGCCAGGAGAGTTGTCCAAGTGAGATTAAGGTTACAGATATCCTTATAGAACTTCGACAGGCAGGTACAAAATGCTAATTTCCCCAACTTCAGCGTTGATAAACAATTTTAATCCTCGAAATACTGATTGTATGTCTGTGGTTAAAGTTTTTTCTCGCCTCGAATTTGGAGAAATTATCTATTTTGCTTGTAACCTTCAGGTTGTAACTGCCTTTAAAAAACAGATAAAGGCGGATAAATCATGAAGCTTGCATATTTTCCTGGATGCAAAATAAATTTCTATTTAAAAGAGTATGACCTATCTTTTAAATCAATCATGGAAAAGCTTTCAGTTGATCTGGTTGAACTGCCATTTAATTGTTGTGGTTATCCTGCAAGAGAGGATGATTTTGAAGTTTCTCTCTTCTCTTCCATAAGAAATCTCGCCATTGCCAGGAAATATAACCTTAATATTATAACTCCCTGTAAATGCTGTTATGGCCAGCTTAAATATGCATCACTGCAGTGGAAAAACCTTGGGGATGAAACAGAAGACAAAAATTTAAAACAAAAATTCAATAGCCTGCTGGCAAAGGAAAATCTTTTCTGGGATGGAAATACTAAGACCAAACATCTTCTCTCCTTTTTATATAATGATATTGGCATATCTGAAATTCAAAGGAGAATTAAAAACAGGTTGCCGGAAAAAAGAGTTGTCACCCAATATGGATGTCACGCCTTAAGACCATTTACTGTCACAGGATTTGATAATCCCCACGCTCCGCAAATTTTTGAAGAGCTTATAAATATAACTGGGTATAAAAGTGTTGAATGGTCAAAAAGTACTGAATGCTGCGGAAACCCGATTTTAGAAAGAAACAGAAACCTCTCCTTGAAAATACTTGATTCCAAATTAAGTGCTGCAATAGAAGCTAAGGCAGATTATATCTGTACAGCCTGTACCCACTGCCAGATACAATACAATGAACTGGAATTTCAAAAAGAGTGTGAAAGACACAAAATTGCTCCCACTCTTTTCACTCAAATACTTGATGCTGCTCTCTGAAATAGAAATGGTCAGATGCTTTTTTTAAGGAGTATACTGATATATAAAGGGGCAGCACTTATTCTGTTTGAATGACCCAATAAATAGTAGCGGTAATTTTTCATGAGTTCCTATCACAATATAGCCCTTTGGAATAAGACGGTCCAGAATCATTTGCAATGCGTCGTCAGCTTCTTTCCCCTGATAATAGGTAAGAAGGTTGTTGCGCAGAAAAATGATATGAAAAGGGCCTTCCGATAATGGGATGAATAGATCATGGACCTGCCATCTGATCAATTGCTTTACAAAGGAACGTACTGCATACTGGCGGCTGCCTGGAATTTTCCTGAAATAGGTTTCCAGAATCAATGCCTCAACTTCCTTAAGACTGCTTTTCCCGTACCAGCCTTTTTGAGCTCTTTCAAGACACACCGGATTCACATCTGTAGCCATGATATCCATTTGCAGATTAACAGCTTTATGGGCTGTCAATCTGTGCCACAAAATGGAAAGGCTGAAAGCTTCCTCCCCGCATGCACAGCCTGCAGACCAGGCCCGGAGTTGGCCTGGAAATTCTTTTTCAAGTACCGGTAGTATTGTTTCAGCCATACATATCCAGAGCTGGTGATCCCTGAAGAATCGGCTGATGGTCACCAGCAAGCATGATTCTGTTATTTTTTTCTGTTCACTATCCAATGCAACAATGGAAATATAGTCCCTGATATTTGAACAACCTAATTCCTGCATATGCCGCTGAATCTTCTTTTTAACCCCTTTTCGAACTTTGCGATACCCTTTCCAGGGTCGATTAAAACAATCCAGGATCATTTTAAATTCAGTATCGCTGAGCATAATTAGTATATCCTGTTGCAATTTTTTAAAAGCCTACGTTATCCTAAGGATGATATCAAACATATTGATCTGTTAAAGAAAAAATGAAAAATAGAATAGATGGAAATCTCATGCCTAAAAGCATCTTTTCTTCAAATTTTTGGCGCTGAATATTTTTTGTATCCTGAATCATTCAGTCTTTGAAATACTACGCACATGGATAATAATACTTGAGAAAATTTTAAGGCCATCACAGGTGAAATATCAATTTTCCCACTACCTTACAATTATTTAAATAATTTCTCTAATTTTCTTGATATATTCCGGTGTGGTACCACAGCACCCACCGACTATTTCCACACCAAGCTTTTTGATTCTTTTTATATTGTTTGCAAAATAAAATTTATCCTCAGGATAAAAAATATCGTTGCCTTTTGTTGTTTCAGGCATTCCTGCATTTGGTTGTATAATGACTGGAATATTGACACTTTTTCTAATTTCTTCAGCAAGGGTAACCATCGTATTGCTCCCGATTGAACAATTGGCACCTACAGCTGAAACACCAGCATCAACCAATAATTTCATACTGTCTATAGGGTTGTTGCCAAATATGGTGAAAAATCCCTTTTTCATTGCTTTGAAGGTAAGAGAACAAAAGATTGGTTTATTAGATACAGATTGAATTGCTCTTATGGCTGATAAAGCGACATTGATATCAAAAATAGTTTCAATAAGAAAGACATCTACGCCTTCATCTTCAAGGATATCAGCTTGCTCGATGAAGCAATCCACCGCTTCATCAAATGCTATGGGACCAATGGGTTGGAGCATATCACCAAGTGAACCCAGATCACCGGCAACATATTTTCCTTTACCACAGGCTTCTCTTGCAAGCTTGATTCCTGCACGGTTAACGTCTTCTGTACTTTTTGAAAGATCCATTTTTTTTAATTTTATAGCAGATGCTCCAAATGTATTGGCAGTTGCCACATCTGCTCCAGCACTAAAATAATCTTGATGTATTTTTTTGATGATATCAGGATGTTTTATATTCCAAAGTTCAGTTGCTTCCCCTCCTGTGATCCCTTTATTTATAAGCATAGATCCCATAGCGCCATCAAAGAGAAGGCCATCTTTTTTGATTTTTTCGAGAATATTCATCTAAATCCCTTTCATTTTACTATTTTGTCCCTGCATTCTTGCCTGGATCAAACAAGATGTGATAAGGCAAATATATTGGAATATAGTTAAATTTACAATAACAAGCATTTTCAACGCAATAATATATATGGGAGTTTTGTCAATACAGCTGGGAATATAGACCCTTTTTGCATTGACCTGGAGCCTTTTTAACCAGAGTTTTAATGATGTATGATATTGATATCCTTTACTATTCAGGATTTTGAACAATCAACACTGGGATAATAAACCTTGAGTATTGGTTTTTGAATTTCGGTTCACTTGAATGTAGATTTATTCTAAAAAGTGGCTTAACCTCGTCTCCAATTTTTTAGGGTAGGATCAGAACATTATTATTTCAATCCCCGCAATAAACTTGCTACAGTTTTTCCCTTGATTACATTTTGACCATCCTGATTCTCAATCCAGCTTCTGATTTCAATTTCTTCATTATCAAGATCAACACCAACAATTTCAAACCAGGCACAAAGTGTATCGCCTATAAAAACAGGAAGTAAAAATTCCAAAGTCTGTGATTTGTAAATTGCACCGATACCAGGGATATACATACCCACCAAGGTTGAAAACAATGATGCTGACAACATACCATGCGCGATTCTTTGTCCAAAAAATGTTCTTTTGGCAAAGGATTCATCAACATGCAATGGGTTTTCATCACCAGTTATTGCTATGAAATGGTTGAGATCTTCTTTTGTTATTATTTTTGTTAGAGATGCTTTTTGTCCTATTTTAAGATCATCGAATGTTGTCAATTTATAACCCATGGATTTAATCCTTTGTATCAAAATTTATTTAAAAAGTGTCAAAACACATTAATATAGTCTTTCCTGCTTAAATTGAAATTTTATTTTTTTCAACCGTTTTATTATATACAAAATCTGATTTTGTATATGTAAACAACAAAAATCCAGATTAAATTGTCCTTTGCTTTACAATCTCAACAGTTATTGATAAAAAAAATATTAAGATTTAAACCATTTGCAAATAATTGATATCACACACAAATTCAAGGGGAGGTTTTTTTATGATAGGAGCAATGATTGCTAAACAAAAAATATCTTCAGCCTATGATGCATTAAACAACCGTGACTTTGAAACATTTTTAGCAGCCTGGAGAGATGACTGCACTTTTATTTATCCTGGTGATCTTCCTGTTAGTGGAAAAATGGAAGGGAAACCTGCGATTGAAAAATGGTTTAAAAACTTCTTTGGTCAGTTCCCTAAAATGAAATACACATTGAAAAATGTTTGTGTGGAAAATGTTTTTGATTTCATGGGAACAAATACTGTTGCAGCACATTGGGATTCTGAATATACAAATAAAGATGGGAAAGAAATTCAAAACAGTGGTGTCACCGTTATTAAAATAAAGTTTGGAAAAGCTGAATTAGTCATAGATTATTATTTCGATACTGGTGATAAATTCAAAACTGCATGGAGCATTACAGAAACTGAATCTGTTGAAACTAAGGTAGACAATAACCTTCCTGACACTTCCAAATTGATAGGCAATACAGGCACTCTTGTTGTCCATAATCCTG
>JBDLIV010000048.1:0-9605 GCA_039714675.1 Thermodesulfobacteriota bacterium | reverse complement strand
GCGCCTTGCAATGTCCTGCATATCATCATCATAGGATGTAATGCTGTCAACAAAATAGAGAGTTTCTGCTTTACTCTTTTTTGCAGACAGATCTTTAATCTCGTGATTTTCTTTAAATTCCTTATCTTTTGCCCAGTCAGCCCTCTTTTTTTCCATTTTACCATGGGGATTGCCTCGTTTTTCAAGGGCTTTCAAAGGTTTCTGCAAAGACTGGGGCACCATTCCTTCATCAACCATACCCCTTCTTAAATCCACAATTTTATCAATGTATTCAATTCCAAGGGGGCACTCCTGTTCACATGCGCCACAGGTGGTGCATGACCAAATCTCATCTTCTGTATAAATATCTTCCACCAGCATTTTACTTTTATAGATTTCTCCTGAAAGCGGATAATTTTTAAACATCAAATCCCTTGCCTTGATTGTGATAAACCTTGGAGATAAAGGTCTTGAAACTGCATTTGCAGGGCATTGATCAGAACATCTGCCACAGTCTGCACATGAGTAAAAATCCAACATATGTTTCCAGGTAAAATCCTCAAGTTTTTTTACGCCAAATGACTCAAGATCATCTAACTCTTCATCAGTTACTCCATGCATAACAGGTTTAATATTACCCTTTTGAACGCGCATGAAAAACACATTAAAAATAGATGTAATTACATGGAAATGTTTTCCAAGAGGTAAAAAGCATAGAAAAAAGAAAAAGGTAATATCGTGTACAAAATATGCAAAAATATGAAGTCCCTGGAGAACATTCTGTGAAGCTGATGAAAGAATTGCCCTGAATATCCAGACAAGTGACAAGGGAGCCAAAAAATGAGCATGTCCTGTATGCTGTGATTCACTGACAACCTGTGCTGCTTCAAAAATGCTTTCAGAAATCATCAGAACTGAAATAATACCGAGAACAAAAACAGCCTCGGCTGTATGATCATGGCCATATTTTTCAGGCACTGCATATCGTTCAGGCTTTAAAATCCCCCTTCTGTAAGCAGCTATTATACAGGCAATTAGTACAATAGTTGCTGCATAATCTTTGAAAAAATTATAGATATCACCAAGAGTGCCCCCAAACCCCGGCAGGACAAATCCATCGGAAAAGCCAACAATAACAAGGGATGTTGAACGTATGGAGAGTATTAAAAAACCGAAGAAAATTAAAATATGAAGCACGCCTGCCAGCATATATCTTGGCTGCCTGATCTGCCCCAGCCAGACAATAAAAAGATTTTTAACACGCTGGCCAATGTGATCAAACCTGTTGTCAGGATTTGCCCTTAAAAGGGGTGCCAAACGTCTTGCCATTATATATGCAAACAAACCTACCCCGATAACAGGTATAATAAATGAAAATATCACCGAGGGGAATACCCCGAAAAGTTTAAAACTTGCTGGTCCAACTATTGAAGTCATACTGCCTTACCTCCCAAATATTTTTACCTTAAAAACAAAAACATCAAAATTTAATAAACATAAGGTAACTCGTCAAGCAAAAAGCCATATTTAACTAATATATACCATTCATCTGATGTATGATATTTAGTGACCGACCGAAAACCGCTAATTTGCTCAGACATTTTTTAATGACCTTGAACACCTGCAAGATAGAGTTCCACCAAAGGATCAGCCATGGAGACCAGATCATACCTGCCACCGGCAGATACCCAGGTATTGATCACACCTTCCACAGCACCCAGGATAAACCTTTTAACAAGGCCGACAAAAAGATCCTGACGCATGCTTCCTTCAATCTGCCCCTGTTCAATAATATCAGACAAGAGATCCAGATACATTTTAGATATATCTTTTATCTGGGATTCAATATCCCTTAAATATCTTACCTCTGACTGAAAGATAATTGCCATATTTCTATCGTTCTGGAATTCTGCAAGGTGACACCTGATTAGATTCCGCAATTTTTCTTCTGCAGTTCTACCTTTTTTTACAGCAGAATGCATTTTATTAAACACTACATCTGTTTTAAAATTTACAAACTGATAAAGGATATCCTCTTTATTCTTAAAATAGAGATACAATGTCCCGTCGGCAACACCGGCCTGTGCTGCTATTTGTGATATAGTAGCTTTATGAAACCCGTATTCTGCAAATACTGATCCTGCGCTTTGCAAAATTTTATTATATTTTTCTGATTTGTTTTTTTGCAAACCTGATCTGATTTTCGGCAAATTTATTCCACCTTTTTTTGTTATAAATGAATAATAATTCATTATTTAACTAAAGAATTTTACAAATGTCAAGCTGTTAATTATAATTATAGATTAAACCTTTAAATTAATTTAACCCTATTTTTCAAATAGTTATATATATTCACAATAAATTATAAAAAAATATTTCTGTTTTATTCAAAAACAAACCACCATGAATGACAACTCATTAATGAAAAATTCTTGATTTTAAATGATTTTCATGAAAAAATGTACTCTATTCGTTAAATATTAAACAATTCAGAGAGGGTTCTATGACAAAACCATTTAAATACTCTTCAGACTTTAAAAATGCAATTGACATTGGCAGGCCTCCTACAATAAAAAATCTTTTCCCCAACTCAAAAGCACTTCTTGTAAGTGGAAAATATATTGACCAGGCCATGCTGCTTAAAGGCAGATGCATGACCATAGCCGCCAACGGCCGCAACTCTTTAGTCATACGAGGTGCTCTTGCAGCGGCTCAACGTGCAGATGCAGCCATTATTGTTGAAATTGCCAGATCTGAAGGTGGCACAAATGCATACTGCGCAGTAAACTTCTGGAATATTGCAAGACAGACAGATGCGTTTATGAACGAACTTGGCATTACCATTCCTGTTGCAATTCATGCAGACCATTTTGGTTTTAAAAAACCTGAAGATATTGAACCTGCAAAGCCGGAAATCGAATCCCTGTTTGATGCTGGTATTACATCCATTGCCATTGATGCTTCTCACATGCCTGATGACCAGAATCTTCTGGCAAATTTAGAATTATATGATCATATTCCCAGCTGGGCAGGTCTTGAAACAGAGGTTGGTGAAATAAAAGGGAAACTTGGTATGTCAACTGCCGAAGAGGCTCTGTTTCTTGTCCAGGGACTCAATGCCCATAACATTTTTCCCAATTGGATCGCTCTGAACAATGGTACAACCCATGGCATTGAAGCCAGTGACAGTGGAATTGATGTTGAACTGACTGCTCAAATCCATGAAGCTCTTGGACAATACAATATTTCAGGGGCCCAGCATGGCACCTCCGGCAACAATTCACAACGACTTCGCGAAATAGTATCAAAAACCAGAACAACAAAAGCAAATGTGGCAACAGCCCTGCAGATGATTTCCTGGGGTGTAAAAGTCAATGACTATGGTAATGCAATCCTTGAAAACGGTAATTTTATAAAACAGAAAGGCAGAGGAGTTTCACAAAATTTATGGGATGAGATGCTTACCTTTGCAAATGTTAATAATTTAAAAGGAGGTGATTTTAAGAAACTGAACCTTCCATTTGAAAGCAGATTTCTGGCACAGCCCCAAAAAATCCGTGACAGAATGGCAAAGGGTGTTGAAGATTTTGTATTCAACCTTTTAACAGATGTATTTAATACCACAGATACTGCATCCATAGTAATTGATGAAATTTTAAAAACCAGATCCCATGACCCTGGTTCAACAGCAAAAAAATTTGAAGATAAAAATGAGTGGACAAAAGAAAAAATAATTGAAAAAGCTACAAAAATCACCAGTGATAAAGGGCCTGATGGAGATTTTGATGATTAAACAATCTAAAGTTTTAATTTTCTCAAACCAATATTAAAATTTGAGGGAAAAATTATATGCAGATACCGTCATATCAAATACAAAATGTCCTGAAAGTTTATTCACGCCAGCTGAGTCAGGGTAAAATATTAAACAAGAATAAATTTGCCAATGCAAATAAAATTTCTGCCGACAGTGTAACTATCTCCCCTGAAGGCAAACGCCAGGCGATTATTGATAAAGTTGCTTTAAATATTGTGAACAGGATTATTACTGAAGGTCCCAAAGAAAAAACCGAAGAAAAGGTCACCAGGCAGATTGAAAAAGAGCTTGGCAAAAAGAACAATTTTACAAAAGAAAAAAACCAGTTCACATATACCAAGATTGACGAAAACAATCAAAAAATAATCCATACCTTGTCTGTTGAAAACTCAAAATTTATTATCCAGAGGATGACTGAACTTGCCAGGGAAATTGCAGATAGCAAACATCGGGTTGAACCCAATCATTTTTAATTGGGTTATTTTTTATAGGATTGTTTTGCCCGGCTCCAGAAAAAATCTTTTTTATCCCTTGATAGATCTGCAAGTTTAATATTTTTTTGCTTTAATTCTTTTTCCATCACTCTGAATCTACCCTCAAATTTAGCAGTAGAACGGGCAAGAGCTGTTTCAGGATGAAATTGTGCAGATCTTGCCACATTAACAAGAGAAAACAAGATATCTCCAAATTCCATTATTGTTTCATCGGTTACCTCATCTTGTTTCCCCGATTCCAGAGCTGACTCAAATTCTCTGATCTCATCTTTAACACTATCCAGTATCCCATGGATATCATCCCAGTCAAACCCCTCTTTGACAGCACTTTTTGATACTTTTAACGCACGCATCAATGACGGCATTCCCTTTGGAACACTGTCAAGTGCAGATACTCTTTTCTGGTTGTTATTTTTTTTTTCTTCAGTTTTAATTGTATCCCACTGCCTGTCCAACTCTTCTTTTGTCGATACTGATGCATCTCCATAGACATGGGGATGGCGGTGAATCATCTTTTTTGCAACCTCTCCCACAACATCTGAAAAGGTAAAGTCCCCCTGTTCTTGAAAAATCTCCATAATAAAAACAAGCTGGAACAAAACATCTCCCAGCTCTTCACAGATATTTTGTAAATCCTGCTTTGCAATGGCTTCTTCAAGTTCATAAACTTCCTCTGCAAGGCATTTCCACATTGTTTCAGGGGTTTGCTTATTATCCCAGGCACATCCGTTTTCACTTCTCAGGGTCTGGATAATATTAAAGAGTCTGTCTATATTTTCCAAGTTTTGATCTGTTCCAATTTTTTAAAAAAAATTTTTCTGGTATCTTTAGAAACAAAAACAGTCATTGCTTCGGACACCTTTGCTACATAGGGAGAAAGTTTTGAGGTAGTTATAAAATCAGGACATTTTGGAGAAAAACTTGTAATCGTTATAAAAATGACTGACATGATCAACAAACCTTTTGCAGCGCCAAACAGAAGTCCAAAAGTTCTATCCACCCATCCGAGAAAAACAAGATTTAAAAGTTTACGAATCAATAAAGAGACAAAACCGATCACAATTAAAACAACACAAAAAATGAGAAAAAATGCGGCAATATTCCTGATACCGGAATTTTCAATCCACTTTTCTGCATAGACTGTTATCAGAGGATAATAGGTATATGCCCCGTAAAATGCAGCAACAACACCTATAATTCCTGATACTTCCCCAATAAGCCCTTTAAATGCCCCGCGTATCAGGCAAAATGAAATGATAACAATTATTAATATATCAAAAGCATTCATAATTTTTAAAGGTCTCCATTTATTTTTATTAAAGCGTTTTTTCAATAACAATATAGAGGTTTTTTAGTCAAGATTTTTATTGACCTTTAAACAAATAAATTGCACCCTGTAAACCATGAAGAGTATCAAATTTGAAAATATTGCACTTGCCCAGGAACTTTGTGGAGAGCATAACAACAACTTAGATAAAATATGTGAAGCCTTTAAAGTTAATATCAACACGCGTGGTAACACGCTATTGGTGGATGGTAACCCCACTGAAATCTTACTTGCTGAAACCCTGATCAAGGAACTTTATCATCTTCTTGAAAACAATTTTTCCCTTGAAGAAGCTGATATTGATGCAGCAATAAATACAATTAAAAGTAATAACGGCACTCGTTTAAAGGAGATATTTCTAACTTCAGTATTCAAAACAGTCCAGAATAAAACAATTACGCCACGCAACCCTTCCCAGCAAAATTATGTTAAAGCAATAGGTAAAAATGATATTATAATTTCCATAGGCCCTGCTGGAACAGGAAAAACTTATCTTGCCATGGCAATGGCAATGGCTGCCTTTTCAAAAGGTGAAGTTAAAAAAATCATATTGACAAGACCTGCTGTTGAAGCAGGAGAAGCTCTGGGTTTTTTACCGGGAGATCTTTCAGAGAAGATCAACCCCTATCTTCGCCCTTTATATGATGCCCTTTATGACATGATGGACTTTGAAAAAGCAAAAGCACTCATTGAACAGGAGACCATTGAAATTGCCCCACTTGCTTTTATGCGCGGCAGGACACTGAATAATGCTTTTATTATTCTCGATGAAGCGCAGAATACAACTTCAGAACAGATGAAAATGTTTTTAACCAGAATAGGATATGGATCAAAGGCAATTGTAACAGGAGATATTACCCAGATAGATCTGCCAGCAGGCAAAAAATCAGGCTTGATTGAAGCACAGAAGATTTTAATCAATATCAAAGGTATTAAATTTATATATTTTTCAAAGCATGATGTTGTCCGGCATAAACTTGTATCAAACATTATAGACGCATATGAAAAAAAACGAAAATAATATCCAGCAGGCAAAAAATTTCTTGCTGACATCACCTTCAGTTTTGTGGGTGATATTAGTTCTTATCACTATTGCCTTTACTGTCACTAACTATCCCGAGCAGAGTAAAACATCCTACTCTTATAATATTGGAGATATAGCAAACAAAGACATCAAAGCGCCGAAGAACTTCTTTGTTGAAGACAAAAAGGCCACAAATCTTAAAAGAAACGAAGTTAAAGATTCTGTTAAGAGTGTATATGATTTTGATGCCAACCTGTTAGATGCCATTACATCCAATATTGATGCGGCTATGAAGATTCCAAGACAATTATTTATGCAGGCTGCAAAAAAGGAACAGGAACCAGATCCGACATTTGCCATTATATTGGATACCAAACCGGCATTTGAGGAAAAAATGGGAATTAGTATCAGCGAGGGAGCCTATTCAATTTTTTACAAGCATCGATTCTCTCTTGATATTACCAAAAAAATTAAAACCATAATCAACAACATTCTTGCAAATGGTATTGTGGCAAACAAAGAAATTCTTTTAAACGAAGCTCATAAAGGAATCATTCTGAAAACCATAGGTTCTCAAAAAGAGAGAACTGTAAATAATTTAAAAGTCTTTTACAGCACAGACCAGGCTCACGCAATGGTACGGATTGAAGGCCAGCCCATCTTAAAGGATATCAACTATAATCTTTCCAACCTGATTGTTGATCTGTGTCAAAGGCTGCTTCAGCCTAATATTAGTTTAAACAAAAATGAAACAGAAAAAAGAATCCTGGAAGCTGAATCCTGGATAAAACCCATTTTATATAAAATTAAAGCCGGGGAGATGATTTTAAGGGAGGGAGAACGTATAGATAAAGTTCATCTGGTTAAACTTCTCGCCCTTGAATCACAGGTCAAAGAGAAAAATGTCCTGATTTCCAGTATTGGAATGACTTTAATCACCTTTTTATCTATATTTGTAGTTTATATTCTCTTTTTGAAACATCACAAAAAACTGCAAAAAGATCATAATAAACATATATTTTTTCTATCATCCGGACTTGCCCTCTATGTTGCCTTTGCCAAATTTTCCACCTATTTTGCTCAATCTACAAACTCCGGGATTAACTGGGATCTATCATCAATATCTTTTTTTATGATTTTACCTATCCCTTCAGCAGCAATGATTACCTGTCTATTCCTGGGGTTTGATATTGCGCTTTTTTTTGCAATTATTATCTCGTTATTAACAAGCCTTGTATTTTCCGGCAGTTTTGAGGTTTTTATTTTTTTCTTTCTATCAAGCATGACAGCGGCTTTCTGGGTAAAAGAGAATCAGGAGAGAAAAAACTTTATTATAGCTGGTTTTAAACTTGCAGCATTCAATGCTGCACTTGCTGTTTCGCTTGGATTTTATTCACTTACCCAGCCAGATATCATTATTCTAACAAAAGAGATGGCTCTTGCCTTTTGCGGCGGTCTTTTTGCAGCAACATTTACCATTGGTTTTGCACCTTTGATTGAAATTATTTTTGACTATACTTCTGACTATAAACTCCTGGAATTTTCAAATCTTGATCAGCCCTTAATTAAGAGGCTGATGCTTGAAGCACCTGGAACATATAACCACAGCGTTGTAGTGGCAACCCTCTCTGAAGCAGCTGCATCGGCAATAGATGCAAGCGGCCTTAAAGCAAAAGTTATGAGCTATTATCATGATATTGGAAAACTGGATCAAAAATTATATTTTATTGAAAACCAGACTGATGGAAAAAACAGACATGATAAACTATCACCTTCCATGTCAGCACTTATTTTAATCCGACATGTAAAAAAAGGTGTTGAGTTTGCAAAACAAAACAGGCTCGGCAATGAAATTATTGAAGGAATCACACAGCATCACGGCACCTCTTTGATTAAGTATTTTTATCAAAAAAGCTTAAAAAGTGGTAATACTTCAGTAAAGGAAGAAGATTTCAGATATCCAGGGCCAAAACCACAAACCAGGGAAACCGGTATTGTGATGCTGGCAGATGTTGTTGAGGCAGCAGTCAGGGCGCTGGAACGTCCCACGCCTTCAAGAATACAAGGACGGGTAAAAGAGTTGATTAATGATATTTTTGCAGACGGGCAGTTGGAAGAGTGCGAACTTACCTTAAAAGATCTTCACCAGATTGCTAAAAGTTTTAACAATATTTTAACCAGTATTTATCACAGCCGCATAGAATATCCAGCTCAATCTTCAGGGGAAAAACAGGGAACAAACAGGGAACAGAAAAAAGAGAAAAATGGAACATATGAAGATACTGATAGACAATCAGCAAACAAAGAGAATACCAACGGACATAATCAGGCAAAAGACAAAACAGATCTTAAGCGCCTTGGGTTGTGACTCCCATGAAGTCTCTCTGGTGATCACTGATAATGATCAGATTCAACAGCTCAACAAGAGATACAGAAAAATTGATAAACCTACCAATGTTCTGGCTTTCCCCATGCAGGAAGGCCAATTTGGGAATATTAACCCGGGACTTCTCGGAGATATTGTAATTTCCTGTGAAACTGCACAAAAAGAGGCTAAGAAAGCCAACATCAACCTTACAGAAAGGATCTCACAGCTTTTGATTCACGGAATCCTGCATTTAATAGGATTTGATCATGAAGCAAGTGAAAATGATGCAAGAAAAATGGAAGACAAAAGCCTTGAGCTTTTAAGACAAATTGAAGATAATCAGAATTTGAATACATTCTAAATGGGGGTATAAGACAAATGGCTAAACTCGCAGTAAATGTAGATCATGTGGCAACTTTAAGAGAGGCTCGTGGAATTAATTATCCTGAACCCATTGCAGCTGCTGTAGCTGCCGAGACAGCAGGGGCTGATGGAATTGTTGTTCATCTAAGAGAAGACCGCCGTCATATAAATGAAAGGGATGTAAGGCTTTTAAGGAAAATTGTACAATCAAAACTCATACTTGAAATGGGTGCTAC
>JBDLIV010000047.1:0-9676 GCA_039714675.1 Thermodesulfobacteriota bacterium | reverse complement strand
CGTATTGCCATAGCCGGAGCCATCATTGTAGCAGGTTATCTCGGGATGAATCCTCCGGGATTTGCAGCCCAGGTTGTGGCACTTGCATTTGGTCTTGCTGCAGCTTCCATATTCCCTGCAATAATGATGGGTATCTTTTCCAAGAAAATTAACAATAGAGGTGCTGTAGCAGGTATGCTGGCAGGTCTGGGATCTACCCTTCTTTATATCTTTATATACAAAGGCTGGTTTTTCTTTGCAGGCACAGCAATGCTTCCAGACGACACAGCCCACCATCTGTTTGGAATTAAACCCCAGGCATTTGGTTTTGTCGGTGCATGTATCAACTTTGTAGTTGCATATGCAGTTGCCGGTATGACTGAACCGGTTCCCCAGAGAATTCAGGATCTGATTGAAGATATCCGTGTTCCAAAAGGCTCTGGCGGAGCAGTTGATCATTAAGCTCAAAGTATTTGATTTAGCAATGGTGCTCAATTAAATAGCAAACATTTAATCCAAAAAGGCTGATCCATGTAAAAGTGGGTCAGCCTTTTTTGTTAAATCTGTATCTGGTTGATCCCCTTACATCCGCTGAAGGGGAATTGCAAAAGTTCTATAATTACTTTTGCTTGACTTCCCTGACCTCACTTATACTTCCTTGCTTGAAAATAAAAAACTTGCCATAGGGATTTGTAAAATTATATAAACAATTTTGAAATATTATTGTAATAATTATACAAGGAGATTTATCCATGAAAAACCCTATTGATAACTATTGGAAACTTAAACTTGAAGCAGTAAAAGAAAACCTTGAAGATAACAATTTTAAAGTCTTTATTGCGCCCGATGCAAAAACGGCCAAAGATATTGCTTTAAATAATATAATCCCTGAACTTGATGTTAAAACTGTCTCCTGGGGAGGCTCAATGTCATTTGTTGCAACAGGTCTTTTCCATCAACTCAAAGATAATCCTGACCTTGAGGTTTTAAATACATTTAATCAAAAACTAACACCTGAACAGATGCTGGAGCTTAGAAGGCAGTCTTTAATGGTTGATCTTTTTGTTACTGGCACCAATGCTGTAACTCAAGATGGTCATCTCGTCAATCTTGATATGGTGGGAAACAGGGTTGCTGCAATTATGTGGGGACCTAAAAATGTACTTTTGATAATTGGCAGAAATAAAATATGTGAAGATCTTGAAGAGGCAATGCTGAGAATTAAAAATTATGCTGCTGTTGTAAATACCATGAATCTTGATAAGAAAACACCCTGTGTCAAGACCGGAACCTGCCATGACTGCAGCAGTCCCGATAGAATCTGCAACTATTGGACAATTACAGAAAAAAGTTTTATAAAAGAGAGGATAAAAATTATTCTTGTTAATGAAGATTTAGGATTTTAATATATGCAGAAAATCATAGTTTTCCAGCAAAATGGGTCTGGAAAAAGTAAAATAGAGGGTATCAATAAATTCGGGGACAAACAATTTGTAATCAAAACCTTTGATATTGATGAACCTTTACCCCCAGTACTTGATGATACATCAGATTATTTACCTCAAAAAATTGATGCAGACATTGTTCTTGATTTTTTAAAACATCAGGACCTTTCCGATGATTTAAGTTCTTTGTGTGAAAAATTAAATATTCCTGTCATTGCTTCAGGGAAAAAAATAACAACGGGTCAGGCTATCTGTTCGCCAACATGATGTACTCTTTCAAGGCAGGGCTGTCTTGGAGATTATGGTAAAATTTTTGGTGCACCTGAAATTAAAATTAGTACTAATAAGGATATTGTCACTGAAATCAAAGTATTAAGAGGTGCACCATGCGGTGCTACATGGAATGCTGCAAAAAAAATAAAAAATATGCCAATTGAAAAAGCATTGACAAGATTTGGTCTTGAAGTCCAGTTTTTTTGTACGGCAGATCCTGCATCATGGGATCCTTTATGGGGGAAAAGCCCAGTACATCTTGCAGCTGACATTCATGCAGCTGCCTTAAAACTTACATTAAAAAGAGATTAAATCAACTTATATTGTTCCTTTAAAATATGGGAAAGATCATTGGTCATTTTAAAGGCTTTTTCCACAGTTTTTTCTTTGTCATCGTTTACAAGACAGCAGGTAGCAGGTGATATCATGCTTTGCTCTATAATCTGATCAATATCAACCCCTTTTTTTCCCAGAGCCTGCCATATTGTATTGAGCTTAAAGGCAAGAAAATCAAGATTCTCTTTTTCAAAAGATTCCATACCAGTTGGGACAATACCCCACACCAGAATACCTCCCCTGTTTAAAAATTTCTTTATTGACTGGGTGCAGGCAGCAAAAATTTCTGCATTTGTATGAATATCCAGGGATAAAATATCCATATCAAGGCCAAGGAGGAAATCCCAGTCAGGATTACCGCAGAGATGGATACCTCGTGGAGAATCAAGCATTGAAAAAAATTCATCAAGGTCAACTTTGGCTTTTTGCTCACCATAACCTGACATGGCAGAAAAGATAAATTGAAGACCTGGTTCATCTATAAACATAAATGCATTTTTATTGTTTTGTTTAAGTCTGTTTAACTGCACATTTATTCTTTTTGCCATAAACTCAAACATAAAGGGGCGAACCGTGTCATCAAACAAAATAGGGCGGTCATCCTGATCAAGAACATTAAATCCAAAACTGACAGGACCCTCAAGCTGCCCTCGAATGGCTGGACGCGATGATAAGTCAAGTTCCAGAAAACGATGATAAACAACAGAATAGGTTGTACTTATATCAAAGTATTCAGGGGTTTCAAAATGAGCCATAGTCTCTTCAAACTCCTCAATAAACTTATCCATGGAAAATTTCAGTGTTTTATTCTCCATATCAAGCAAAATACCGGGGAAATGTTCCCCTGCCTGGACATACATGTCTTCATAATAACTGAAATTAGGAAGCTGGGGCCAGTATGGCACATCAAGACTTAATGCAGCTTCAAGGGCCTGATCAACATCGGTATGGGGCATAACTGCCATGGCAGTGGTTAAAAGATTTCCAGGAATGGGCATGTTGTGTTCCTTCAGGTTATTGTGGCAAACATTGGCGAAGAAACCAAGTCTGCCTGTGGTAGTTTCAATATCTAATATCTAATTTCAAATGTATCAAAATTCTCAGATTGTTCAATTCTTTGAGTTAGAATATTATCAACCCTGGATGCAGCAGGACCTTTGTGACACCACTTTATCATATGATTGATTTTTGATTGATCTGCATTAAACACAGCCTCCACAGAGCCATCAGAAAGGTTTTTTACATACCCTTTAATATTAAGTTTGTCTGCTGCTTTTTTTGTCTCAGCCCTGTAAAAAACTCCCTGAACTTTGCCGGAGATGATTACTTTTATCTCTATATTGTCACTATTCATCTTTTTCCCCTCTGGTTTACCATACTTGATTAATAAAATTAGTAACAAATTTGATAATATGGAAGCAACAATAAAATTTATATATTCGACAGGCTGTCGAGGCTTATATTTTTATTTTGTCTTTGTCAGAGAGGCTCTGTTAATAATATCCATGCCAAATTTTTCTGATATTGAATCCACGGCAAAATCAACTGATTCCCATTGTTTATTGTGATTGTCAGGATCTTGTATCAGCAGCATCTGCACTGGCTTGTGTTTATCTTTAAGTGCAGAGACACCGACTCCAATGAGTCTGATTTTCTTTTTTAATTTAACTTTTTTATACAAAAAAAGTGCTTCATTAAAGATAGCAGATGAAGAGCAGATTGATGAGTTAAGTTTTCTGCTTCTTGTGATTTGTGAAAAGTCAGAAAATTTTAATTTGATAAATACATTTTTACACACAAGCTCTTTTTTCCTTAAAGTTTTACCAACAGTCTGCGATCTTTCCAATATAATTTTTCTAATGGTTTGAAAGTCAGTAATGTCCTTTAAAAGTGTTGTTTCACTGGAAATCGATTTTCTTATATAATTAGTTTCAACCCTTGATCTATCAATGCCATTGGACAACTCCAATAATCTTTTTCCCATTTTACCGAATTTTTGAGTTAAAACAGGCAGGCTGTATTTTTTAATATCTCCAAGGGTTTTAATCTGCAGTAACTGCATACTTTTCATTGAATTTTTCCCAATACCGGGAACTTTTTGTATGGGTAGAGAAAAAATAAAAGCCTTTACCCTGGATTGTTCAATAATAGTTAAACCATCCGGCTTGTTCATGTCTGAGGCAATTTTTGATAAAAATTTTATAGGAGCAATACCAATGGAACATGTTAAAGATAGTTGATTATATATCTCTTTTTTTATTGAAAGGGCAATATCTTTAAAAGATCCAAACAATCTTTCACATCCTGTAATATCAAGATAGGCTTCGTCAATGGACACCTGTTCCAGCAAAGGTGAAAAATGAGAAATAATCTTCATGATTTTCTTTGATTCAGCCTGGTATTTTTTCCTGTTACCAGGCACTATTTCAAGGTGGTCACACAACTGTTTTGCCTTAAAAACAGGCATTGCAGATCCTATACCAAACTCTCTTGCCTCATAACTTGCAGTTGCCACAACACTTCTTTTTGAATTGCCGGAAATAATGACAGGTTTGTTCTTTAAATCTGGATTGTCTCTTTGTTCAATGGCTGCAAAAAATGCGTCCATATCAATGTGCAGAATCATTGCTTTTTTTCCAGAACGAATTCCACCCGCCTGTTTTTGGCCCTGTTGCTTTCAGAATTGTTTGGTACAAGAGGCATGACCTCACCGAAACCTGTGGCAGTAAGACGTTTGGGATCAACACCTTTTGATACAAGATATTTTAAGACTGTTGTGGCACGTACTGCAGAGAGTTCCCAGTTGGATGGAAAAATATTGGTTGATATGGGAATGTTGTCAGTATGACCTTTTATATTAATATTATATTCAGGATAATCATCAAGAATTTGAATTATTTCATCAAAAATAGATACAGCAGGAGTGTTCAAAGATGCTGAACCAGAATTGAACAGGGCTTTACCCCTAACACTGACTATAACTTTGCCATCAAGTATTCTTGTTGAAATATTTTGTTTCTGGCTGCTTGCCCTGGCAAATTTTGTAACCTTTTTAAATAAAGATTTATCCCTGGAATAAAGACCAGTGATATCTTCAATGGTTATCTGAGTATCCATGGTTTCAGGTATTTCCATCAATTCCATTAGACCAATAAGATTTTCATTTGCTTCCAACTCAACCTTAATGGTTTCTACAGTACGTCTGTAGTTTTCTTTTTCAAAAAATGCAAGGGTATATAAAAGAACAAAAAATACAAGCAGAATAGTCATGAGATCTGCATAGGTTACAAGCCATGTAGCTTCGTCATCATAAGTGATAAAAGTGCTGTTATATGTGTTGTCTCTCATTTTACCTTGTTAAAGTCTATTGTATCAAGGGGTCTGCGCAGTTTTGAAGATATAAAACTTGAAAGTTTCTCATATATGATAACAGGGTTATTATTTTTAATAATTGATATTGCACCCTCTCTTTTAATTTCAAGATTAATAATTTCAATAACAGTTCTTGAACGAAGTTTTCCTGCAATAGGGAGAAAAAAGAGAGTTGATAACAAGGAGCCATAAAATGTTGTCAAAAGGGCAACAGCCATTGCAGGGCCTATATTGGAAGGATCCTGAAGACGGCTAAGCATTTGCACAAGACCTATCAATGTCCCCAGCATTCCAAAGGCAGGAGCATATATGCCCATTTTCCTGAATACATCCTGGACAATGAAATGGCGCATTTGAAGAGATTGAATTTCAGTTGTCAATGCTGCCCTGATGACTTCTTCTGAAGAACCATCAGCAAGAAAATTGCAGGCTTTTTTTAAAAACAGAGAATCTGTCTTGATTTTACTTAACTCAAGAAGCCCTTGACGTCTGCTGATATGGCTCAGTTTTATCATGGTTGCCACAGCATCATTTGGATCTTCCTTATCTTTGGAAAAAACAAAATATGCAGCTTTAAATGCAGCTATAACATCTCTGAACTGGAATGTAATCAAAGTAGTGGCAATGGTACCGCCAAAAACAATCATTAAGCCCTGTACATTGATAAAATTATGAAGGTCTCCGCCCAGATATATAGCACTTATGATTAACGATAAACCTGAAACTATACCTATAAAAGAAGCTATGTCCATATTAACCTGTCTTGTTATATATAATGTAATTTAAAACAATGCTATATGATATTATTTTGATGGTCAAGACCAAGCTATTTTAAATTATAATTATAAAAGAAAAGTTGCCTATTCATGGTTTCATCTGATAAACAGATATAAGTTTAAGAAATAATTCAAAGTTAGAAGTTGCAATTTAAACGGTGGTGAGAATATGAAATCCAGATGGATGTGTTTTAGTGTTTTATTGTTGATATTTTTTTGTCTAACCGGTTGTCAGAATGATTCTGACAAGTTGACTCAAGACAAGGAGATTAAAAATAGTGTCACATCCCATGAAAATCGTGAGTATGCTGATCTTCCTGATAATATTAACTGGCTGACAAATGTTTCAGACCCGGTTTTCTCCTCTGATAAGGCACTCAAAGGAGGTATCCTCCACTCTGCTATTACAAGTTTTCCCATGACATTCAGAGTGGTGGGGCCTGATTCAAACGGCTCATTTAGAAGTGCTATTCTGGACAATCAATTGTCTTTGATTAATATTCATCCCAACACCGATAATATTATTCCTGAACTTGCCACCCACTGGGCTTTTGGTGATGATAAAAAAACCATGTACTTTAAATTGGACAAAGATGCTGTGTGGTCAGACGGGGAACCCGTGACTGCCTGGGATTTTGTCTATACCCTTAAATTCATGCGTTCAGAACATATTATTGCTCCATGGTATAATGATTATTATACAAAAGAGATAGATACGGTAATCGTCTATGATGATTATACCATTGGTGTCAAAAGTACCAAAGCCGTACCCGATCTTCATCTCAAACTGGGAATTTCTCCAAATCCGGAACACTATTTTGGAAAACTTGATGAAACTTTTGTGCAAAAATATAATTGGGAAATTGTTCCCAATACAGGAGCCTATCAGTTAACCGATTTTAAAAAGGGTAAATTTATTAAATTCAAAAAAAAGAAAAACTGGTGGGCTCAAGATAAGAAATATTTGAAAAACAGATTTAACGTTGATTCTGTTGTGTTTGATGTAATAAGAGATTCCAACCTTCAATGGGAGTACTTTAAAAAAGGGAAACTGGATGCTTTTGGTTTAACAATGCCAAAATACTGGCATCAAAAATCAGATATTCCTCTGTTCAAAAATGGATATCTCAATAAAATATGGTTTTTTAATGATCAGGAGAGATCAGCACAGGGAATGTGGTTGAATCAGGACAAACCGGTTTTTAAGGACAAAAGACTTTGTTATGCCTTTGCCCATGCCATGAATATAGAAAAAGTTATAAACAATGTATTGAGAAAAGATTATTTCAGGCTGCCCCAGGCTTTTTTCGGATATGGGGAGTACACCAATAATAAAATAAAGCCGAGACAATATGATATAGAAAAAGTCAATGCACTGATGACTAAGGCAGGTTGGTCAAGGGGAAGTGATGGTATCTGGCAAAAGGATAAAACAAGGTTTTCTGTCAAAGTAACATATAGTTATGAAGAGCATACTCCAAGACTTGTGGTGCTCAAAGAAGAATCATTAAAAGCAGGTCTTGAACTTGTTCTTGAACGTTTAGATTCCACTGCCATGTTTAAAAAATTTCTGGAAAAAAAACATGATGTAGCATGGATGGGATGGAGTACAAACATAAGACCTTCCTATTGGCAGGGATGGCATTCTGATAATGCTCATAAACCCCAGACCAATAATATTACCAATACTGATGAGCCTGAATTAGATGCCATGATAGAGAAATACAGGGCAAGTCTGGATGAGAAAGAGAGAATAGAATTATCCAATAAAATACAGGCTGTGATACACGAAACAGGAGCTTTTGTCCCTACATTTATGGTTCCCTATGTCAGACTTGGGTATTGGAGATGGCTCCAATTGCCTGATTTCCATGGAACCAGACGTTC
Source organism: Thermodesulfobacteriota bacterium (assembly GCA_039714675.1). Taxonomy (GTDB): domain Bacteria; phylum Desulfobacterota; class Desulfobacteria; order Desulfobacterales; family Desulfobacteraceae; genus Desulfobacula. Next base: position 1,608 of record JBDLIV010000047.1, on the reverse strand, counting down.
TGACAGCCTGTTTGATCCCTTTTCCTCTACAACAGGTGGGCTGTTCTGGATTGATGGTAAAAAAAAGGAAGAAACCCTGAATGCCAGGAAACAGAATATAAAATTCAAACCTGTTGTAATTAAAGATGAAACTTTCAAGACTAATTAGGTTGCCATGCCAGATAAAGCTATGATAAATAATAATACTATTTTAGATGTAAAAGATCTTACTGTGGAGTTTCATACCGAACTTGGGCTTGTACGGGCAGTTGATCAGGTAAGTTTTCAACTCAAGAGAGGCAAGATTCTTGGTATTGCAGGTGAGTCAGGGTGTGGGAAAAGTGTAACAGCTCTCTCCATCATGAGACTTTTGCCAAAACCTGTTTCAAAAATTGTGCAAGGCAAAGCTCTGTTTGACAATCAAAATATTTTTGATCTGCCTGTGGATGATATGCATAAGATCAGGGGTAAAAAAATTTCCATGATTTTCCAGGAACCTATGACAGCGCTGAACCCTGTCCATGGTATTGGGAAACAGATGAGAGAGATATATAAGCTGCATTTCCCCCAGTTATCATTCAAAGAAATGACAGATTCTTCCATAGAAATGCTGGAGAAAGTGGGTATTCCTGATCCAGAAAAGATTATTAAAAAATATCCACACCAGCTTTCAGGAGGTATGAGACAAAGGGTAATGATTGCTATGTCCCTTGCATGCGAACCTGATATTCTTATTGCAGATGAACCTACCACAGCTTTGGATGTCACTATTCAGGCACAGATTCTTGATTTGATAAGCTCTTTACAGAAAAAATCAAATATGTCTGTGATTTTAATCACCCATGATCTTGGAGTTATTGCGGAAAACTGTGATGATGTTGTTGTTATGTATGCAGGAAGAGTGGCTGAAAAAGCCATGGTTAAAAAATTATTTAAACATCCGCAGCATCCTTATACCAGGGGATTGTTAACATCAATTCCACAACTTGCAAAAAATTCTAAAACTACTCTTCCCACAATTAAGGGTCAGGTCCCATCACTAATGAATATGCCCCATGGTTGCAGATTTGCTGATCGTTGTCCTTTGACTGAAACTGTTTGTATGGAAAAAAACCCCAAAATAAAAGATATAGGAAAAAATCACACCATAGCCTGTCATTTAGTCCACGGGTGACTATTTTTTAAAAAATATAATTTTATTTAAAATAATCCTTGATTTTTTAATTTAAAGTCAATAAGACCTATACAAAGCCTTGTAAGAGAAAGGCTTAGCAGTTTCGTGCTAAAGGGAAAACCCAGTTTGTGAGAGTGGCAAAACCCAAAAGTTTGAAACTATTATTATTTATTTTAAGTCAAGGAGAGTGTCGCAATGGCAAACGGGATCGTAAAATGGTTCAATGATTCAAAAGGTTATGGATTTATTGAGCAGGAAGATGGACCTGATGTATTTGTTCATCATTCAGGTATTAATGCATCTGGTTTTAAATCACTTAACGAAGGTGATAAAGTCACTTTTGATGTGGAAGATGGACAAAAGGGACCAGCAGCAGTTAATGTAACTGTTGAATAGAACTTTTTTAAGGGTTTTCTTGGAGTAGGGTAGTAGTATTAAAAGAAAACCCTTTTTTT
>JBDLIV010000046.1:0-9692 GCA_039714675.1 Thermodesulfobacteriota bacterium | reverse complement strand
ATTGGTGATGTTGTTGTCAGATATAAAAGGATGAAAGGGTTTAATGTTATTCATCCCATGGGCTGGGATGCCTTTGGAATGCCTGCTGAAAATGCAGCCATTGATAACAATACCCATCCTGCTGCCTGGACATATGAAAATATTAATGCCATGCGCGAACAATTAAAAAAAATGGGCTTTTCCTATGACTGGGACCGTGAAATTGCAACCTGTCACCCTGAATATTATAAATGGGAACAATGGCTTTTCCTTAAAATGCTTGAAAAAGGCATGGCATACCGAAAAGAATCCTATGTTAACTGGTGTGAAAAATGTCAGACTGTACTTGCCAATGAGCAGGTTGAGCAGGATAAATGCTGGAGATGTTCTAAAAATGTGCAGCAAAAAAAGTTATGGCAGTGGTTTTTTAAAATTACAGATTTTGCTGAAGATCTGCTTGTCCATTGTGATAAACTGCCTGGATGGCCGGATAAAGTAACTACAATGCAGAAGAACTGGATCGGCAGGAGTGTAGGTTCTGAATTAAAATTTCAAATCCATGGCAAAGATGAAGATATTGTGGTTTTTACCACAAGACCGGATACTGTTTTTGGAGCAACATTCATGTGTCTTGCACCAGAGCACTCTCTTGTTGAAACTCTTTCCAAAGGAACTGACCAGGAAGATGAGGTTAAGGCCTTTGTTAAAAAAATTGCAAGCCAGGAGAGATCTGCTGAAGGTCTTGAAAAATATGAGAAAGAGGGTGTTTTTACAGGTGCATTCTGTATTAATCCTGCAACCGGGAAAAAGATACCTGTCTATACAGCTAATTTTGTTTTAATGGAATATGGAACCGGTGCAATTATGTCTGTTCCTGCCGGAGATCAGCGTGATTTTGATTTTGCAAGGAAATACAATCTTGAGATAATTCCTGTTGTGCAGCCAGAAGGGGAAGAGTTTGACGGCAATACCATGCAGGAGGCTTATACTGGTGAAGGAGTAATTGTAAATTCTGGTGAATTTAATGGTCTTGACAGCAAAGAAGCCATGGAGGTGATGACAGACTGGCTGGATAAAAAGCAGAGGGGTAAAAAGAGTGTCTCTTTTAGATTAAGAGACTGGGGGATCTCAAGGCAGCGATACTGGGGAACGCCGATCCCTGTAATACATTGCCCTGATTGCGGTATCGTTCCAGTGCCGGAATCTGATCTTCCCATAAGGCTTCCTGAAGATGTAAATCTTCTGGAAAAAGGTGGTTCGCCTCTTTCAACACTTGATTATTTTGCAAAAACCACATGCCCTGAGTGTGGAAGAGAAGATGCAAAAAGAGACACTGACACCATGGATACCTTTGTGGAATCATCCTGGTATTATTTAAGATATTGTTCACCAAGATTTGAAAAAGGCATGTTTGATCCTGATGAGGTAAAATATTGGGCTCCGGTGGATCAATATATCGGCGGTGTGGAACACGCAGTGCTGCACTTATTATACTCAAGGTATTTCATGCGTGTGTTAAATTCACTTGGAATGATTGATTTCAAAGAGCCTTTTACACGGCTTTTAACCCAGGGTATGGTGTGTAAAGAGACCATGACCTGCCCTGAACATGGATATCTTTTCCCTGAAGAGGCACAAAGAGATACAAAAGGCAATCTTGTTTGCACAAAATGCAACAGCGATGTGGAGTTGGGCAGAGTCATCAAGATGTCCAAGTCCAAAAAAAATGTTGTTGATCCCAATGAGCTGCTGGAACAATATGGAGCCGATATCACCAGGCTGTTCTGCCTTTTTGCCGCTCCGCCTGAAAGAGATCTTGAGTGGAATGAGGATGGTGTTGAAGGCAGTAACAGGTTTGTTAACAGAGTGTGGCGTCTGGCCATGGAGTGTATTGAAAAAATCAATGGTGTTGAACCATATAGAGGTGCGGCACGGGATTTGTCATCATCGCCTGCAAAAGATCTTTATATTAAAGCAAATCAAACCATTAAGAAAGTTACAGATGATATTGATCAGAGTTTTCATTTTAATACAGCTATTTCTGCTGTGATGGAACTTGTAAATGATCTATATGCTGTTGATTTGGACTCAGCAATTGATGAACAAAAAAAAGTAATTTTGTTTTGTCTTGAAAATATCATTTTATTATTGTCACCCATTACCCCCCATTTTTGTGAAGAGCTTTTCCAGAAAATGGGCAAGGAAGGATCAGTGCTTGAGCAGCCATGGCCGGATTACAGGGAAGATAGTCTTAAAACAGATGAGATTCTTGTTGTTGTTCAGGTAAATGGAAAGCTTCGATCTAAATTTATGATCAGTGCCGGCGCTGATGAAGATTTGATTAAAAAAACTGCCCTGGTTGATGAAAAAATCAAAAAATATATTAAGGATAAAAATTTAAAAAAGGTTATTATTATAAGAAAAAAACAAACACTTGTAAATATTGTAGTTTAATATGAAAAATTTAAAATTAATTCTATCTGTTTTACTGTTAGTACTAACATCCTGTGGCTATCAATTTGAAGGTGGAGGATATCTTAACAGTGATGTAACGCATGTTGCCGTGGGAATGATGGATAATAAAAGCTCAGCAACAGGGGCAGGTGTCGTATTTACCAATGCCCTGATCAAAGAGATCATGGAAAAAACCGATACAAAACTTGTGGATGATACAACAATGGCAGTTGCAGTTTTAAAAGGAAGTATCAATTCCATTACATTTGCAACGCTTTCACGCTCTACTACTGAAAATGTTATAGAAAGAAGGGCCACATCCAATATTGATATGCAGTTAGTGGATAAAGACGAACAGATAATCTGGTCTGTTAAGAACTTTACTTCCAAGGAAGATTATAAAGTGTCTGAGGATAAGGTTACAGATGAAAGCAACAAAAGAGCTGCATTGGATAAAATAGCCTTAAGAACTGCTGAGAAATTAATCAGCAGAATGATGAATAATTTTTAAGGTACAAATAGCATCTGAACAAAGACAGGGTTTTTAGTTTTTACAAACAAACCCTGTCTTGAAAATTAGAAATTTATCAAACCAAAAAGGCTAAAAAGCAGTTTGAGAAATTAAACAGTTTTGAGATCAGGCGTTCATGAATTTAAAAAGCCTTGAAATTTTTCTGGAAGCAGTTTTTTTATGGATAATGCCTTTTTGCGCAGCTTTTTGAACAGCAGATTGAGTTTGTCTCAAAATTTCGTTTTTATTATCACTGTTTGTCTCTTTTGCAGCTTTAAGCTTTTTTTCAAGGTTTTTAAGAGTGGTCTTTACAGATTTGTTTCTAAGCCTTCTAACTTGGCTTTGTTTTGCACGTTTTTTTGCAGATTTATGGTTGGCCAACTTGGTCTAACTCCTTATATAAATGTATGTAATTGAAAAATTCAGCTATATTTTAAAAAGAATAAATTATATGGTTTAATGATTTTTGTCAAGGAAAACTTGTGATCAAAGCTTTAAAAAAGAGTGCAGTGGTAAGCACTTTAACTCTTATCAGTCGTATTTTTGGTCTTACCAGGGATGCACTTATTGCTGTCTATTTTGGTGTATCCTCCCAAAGTGATGCGTTTTTTATTGCCTTTAGACCCTTTGATCTGGCTCGCAAACTGTTCTCCGAAGGGATTTTGAATATTTCATTTATACCTATTTTTTCAAAGACTCTGGTAAATGATGGGAAAGAAAAAGCAGCCTCTCTCTTTTTCTCTTTTTTTTGTTTTCTTACACTTGCCGGAACCCTGATTATGCTTTTAGGGATTTTTTTTGCTCCTGTTATTATTAAAATTATTGCCCCCGGCTTTATTGGATTTCCATACAAACTACAGTTGACGACTGTTTTGTTCAAAATTATGCTGCCATATCTATGGCTGATTTTAATGAGTTCACTTTGTATGGGCATATTAAATTCATTTGGCAACTTTGGTATTCCAGGGGTTGCCCCGGTTGTTTTCAACCTTGTTGTAATTTTGTTTACAATCGTGATAACAAGTTTTTTTGAGACTCCTGTAATGGGGCTGGCTCTTGGTGTGACAGTTGGAGGTGTTCTTCAGCTTCTATTGCAGATCCCTTTCATGGTCCGGTTTGGAATTTTAAAAAAATCTTTTTTCTCTTTCTTTCATCCCGGAGTAATAAAAATTTTAAAAATAATGATTCCCTCCATGATTGGTGCTGCTTCTTTTCAGATAAATATTATGGCTGCCTCTTTTTTTGCTTCAAAACTTGATCCTGGCAGTGTCTCCTACCTCTATTATGCAGATCGGCTGGTACAATTTCCCTTGGCACTTTTTGCAGTTTCGGCTGCCATGGTTTTACTGCCCCAGCTTTCAAAAAAAGCAGCCATGGGGCAGATGGATGAAATTGCAGACCTGTTTTCCAGTGCAGTTAAGATTGTATTCTTTGTCACCATACCGGCAATGGCTGGATTAATGGCTTTGGATGAACAAATTGTTTCATTGCTATTCGGCCACGGGGCTTTTAAAGAATTAGCAATTCATCAAACATCAGATTGTCTATTCTTTTTAAGTTTTGGCCTGTGGGCATTCACAGGTGGCAGGCTGTTTGTTACTCTGTATTACTCTCTTTCCAATATTAAAATACCATTTTATTCAGGACTTTTTACCATTGGTTTGAATTTAATCTTTTGCATCCTGTTTATTGAAAGCCTTGGGCTTAAAGGGCTTGTTCTTTCTGTTTCCCTCTCATCTGCCATAGGGTTTGTAATTTTGTTAATTTATATTCCCGGAGCTGTGAATATTGATAAATTTGAAATTATTGTTTCTGCTTGCAGATCACTTTTTTTATCTGCTATAATGTATTTTATTGTTCAGAAAGCAGCAGGTTTCATACCAGTGTCAGATATTAATCAATTCTGGTATGGGACAGGAGTTATAGGTTGTATTGGTTTTGGTATTGGATTTTATTTTATTGTGAATTTTTTAATTGCAAGCCCTGAACTTAAAATATTAAGAAAAGGTATGATACAAAACAGATCATGACAATTCTTGAAAAAACAGGAATTTATCTCTCTATATTTATCATCATAGCTCTTTTGGCTCTTATTGTTTTTTCAACAAATGGTGTTTTAGATTATAAGGCACTGCAACACAATAAAACAGCTGTAAATGAACAGGTTGATGAAGTTGATTCTAAAAATCAAAAATTAGAAAACGAAATTATAAGTTTAAAAACCGATATGAGTTATATAAAACATGTTGCAAAGCAGGAACATGATATGGCTGAAGAGGATGAACTCATTTTTAAAGACAAATCTGTCAATAAAGGAAATATGCAATGAGTGAGGATATGAAAACTGTTGAACTTGCCAAGGTTTATGAAAACCAGGGCTATTATAAAGAGGCTTTGGAAATTTATTCTTTTCTGGATAAGGAGCAAGCTTCCGATGCAGTTACAGCAGGGTTAAAGCGTATGGAAGAAAAGATGGAAAATAAAATCCCAGACTCTGATTTTAAAGAGAGTATTGCAAAAGAGAAAAAAATTTTCATGCTTTTTGAAAAATGGCTTAATTTAATGGTATTAAAGCAAAGACTCATTAATTTTAAGAGAATAAAATCACGGCTTTCATAAAAGCAAAAATCTTTGTTTAAAAGGGTTATTGCTGGGCAACTATACGAAACCCAAGGCTGTTTCTTTTTGTCCCTGGTTTATAATAGCTTCTGTAGGCGCAGCGTTGATATTTACTTTTTTGGTACCACCCGCCGCCTCGAATGATTCTGTGTTTTCCTGTTTTGTTCAGAGGATCTATAATATTGTCTTTATAAGTGTCAGTTACAACCCCAACTTTAGTGCGCCAGAAGTTTCGCCACCTGCATGAATCAAGAACCCACTCCTGGACATTGCCATGCATATCATAAAGTCCCCATTTGTTGGGACCTTTTGTTTTAACAGGATGGGGTTTGAAATCTCTTGCAGGATTTGTTTCCCCTGAATTGTAGCAATACCATGCCATATGAATGAGAGCAGGCTCTGGCTCGTTACACGAGTTTGTTGTGATGGGTCCGTTTGCAAAGGCTGATGCAGATCCTGCACGGCAGGCATATTCCCACTCAGCTTCAGTCGGCAGCCGATATCTATCTGTTTTTTCCCATTCATTTAAAACTCTGATGAATTCCATGCACTGATTCCAGGAAATTGTATCAACAGGATAGTTTTTACCCAGTTTTGAAAATGAAGATGGATTAAAACCCACCAGTTTTTTCCACTGGCCCTGGGTGACTTCAGTTTCTCCCAAATAAAAATTTTTTGAAATCACAACCTTATGACTCTTTTCATTCCATTGACGATCTTTTTCAGATTTTGGGCTTCCCATCAAAAAACTTCCAGAAGGAATAAGAACAAACCTCATTCCAAGTTTATTGGTGAGAGTATTTGGCCCGGCAAATACTGGATAACAGTCAAAGCAAAATAAAAAGGCAAAAAAAGTTATGATGATAAATTTCATATAAAATTTCATGGAATAGACTCTAACATATTAATTGTTTTCGATTCAATAATGATTTTTTAAGTTACAGCTTGAAAATTAAGCATAAAATGATATTAATATGATATATGAAAATAAAACAGGAGCTTTGTAATGCAATCCAAGGAAAAGCCCGGACCAAAAATCGGATCAACAATTTTTAACAAAAAGAGCAATATCAATAAAAAAAAGAGTTCTAAAAGTCCTGACATTGATAAAAAACTTAACACAACTCTTTTAAAAAAGAATGAATTTGCCCTGATTCTTTTTGGAGCATTGCTTTTAACTATTATCATATTTTTCTTTTTTTTCAGGTCATCTGATCCTAAGTCTGAAATAGTTGAACAAAAAGTATCAAGTGCAACTTTTTCTGATTTTGAAACGCGAATTCAAAACATTGAAAAAGCACTTCAAATGGAGCAAGATTCAAAGAGAGAGGCTGTTAACACAAAAGAGAGTGTTACAGAAATTAATCATATAAAAGGTAGACTGAGTCGGCTTGAAACAGCTTTTTCAGTCAAATTTGATTCCTTGATTGATAGAATGGGAAAAATTGAAAAAAGTATTTCACAGCCCAAGAACAAAACTGTAAAAAACGTGTCTGAACCTAAAGCTGTTGTTCCAGTTAAAAAAGCAGTAAAGAAAAAATCCCTGTACCATATGGTAGAGAAAAAAGAGACCCTTTATTCCATAAGCAAAAAATATAATACCACTATCGATCAATTAAGAAAACTCAATAAACTTTCAAAAGAAGCAACTATTTATCCCGGAGATAAACTTCTTGTCAGGTAGGTTTTCGGTCAGACACTATAGGTTTTGTTTTTTGTATCTAATGCTATATTGATGAAGTTTTTTATTAAGGTTTGTCCTGAATCAGTCATGAATGATTCCGGATGAAATTGGACTCCAAAAGTAGGGTGATCTTTATGCCGAATTCCCATTATTTCATTATTTTGAGTTCTGGCAGTAATCAAAAGTCTTTCAGAAAAATCGTCTTGGGAAATTGCCAGGGAGTGATACCTCATAATAGTAAAGGTGCGATTAATATCTGAAAAAATTAATTTTTCATCACAAAAAATTGTAGATGTTTTTCCATGCATGATCTGCCTTGCCTGGACAATTTTTCCACCAAAGCTCTGGGCTATTACCTGATGCCCAAGGCAGACTCCGAGAATTGGAATTATACCGGAAAAATGTTTGACAACATCAAGGGAAACACCTGCATCTTCAGGACGTCCTGGTCCTGGAGATATGACAATTGCCCCTGGATTTAAAGTTTTAAGTTCTTTAACACAAATCTTATCATTGCGAAAAACTTTTACCTTGACACCTGTTTTAAGTATGTAATGAACCAGGTTAAAGGTAAATGAATCATAATTATCTATTATTGCAACCAGCACTTGCTCCATCCATTAATAATTTAAGTTGTAAAATCAAAACAATCGGTACAACTTATTTTGAATCCTCTTCTAAGAGGTAAAAAATGATTCTACCATAAATCTTTTTATTGATATTCTCAAGACAAGGTTCAAATTCCACTGTATACTACAGTAAATATTCACTATATTTTACATGAGAATTTACTAGAAATATGATAAAAGCAGCAGATGAATTTTAATTTAAATTTTGGATATTGAACAATGCTATTGATTTTTCCTCCTGTTGCAAAGCCCTGTGAACCTCCGGCAGGGGTGGCGCTGTTATCTTCTGCGCTAAAAGAGCAGGGCCTTCCCTGCAAGGTTTATGATGCAAATATTGAAGGCCTTTTGTATCTTATCAATTCAGATGTTGTTCCCATTGATTCCTGGTCAAAACGGGCATTAAAAAACCGCAAGAAAATCATAGATGATTTAAAGGATCATAAGTTGTATGAAAACATGGACAGGTATCACCAGAGAGTCTACGACTTAAATAAACTTCTGTCCATAAGCGTCAATTATGAAAGATTCAGGATTACTTTGAGCGACTATTCCGATGCAGAACTTTCACCTGTTGAGAGTAAGGATTTATTGAAAAGTGCAAGGTTTCATAAAGAGAATCCGTTTTATCATTTTTTTGAAGATAAAATCAGGCAGCAGATTCAAGATTCAGATTCACAATATATTGGCATTTCTCTTTGTTATCTTAATCAGGCCCTTGTCAGTTTTGCACTTGCAGGCTGGATAAAAGAAAATTTTAAGGATAAGAAAATAATAATGGGTGGAGGATTGATCTCCTCCTGGATGAGCCGTCCTGATTATAATGATCCATTCAAGGAGTTGATTGATTTCAGTGTTAAAGGGGAAGGGGAGCAGCCTTTGCTGGAATTTTTTGGTAAAAAAAATATTATAAAACGTCATTATATTCCAGATTATGATTTTGTAAAAGATGATCTTTATCTTGCTCCTGGAAAAATTTTACCTTTCAGAGCTTCAATTGGATGTTATTGGGGAAAATGCAGATTTTGCCCTGAAAAGGCAGAAACACGCCCCTATAGTTCTCAAAAAGCAATTAAAGTGTTAGATGATTTAAAAGCTGTTGATAAAAAATATTCTCCCGACTATGTCCATTTGATTGATAATGCAGTTACTCCGTCATTTTTAAAAATATTATCTAAAGAAAAATTTGGATTCAGATGGTATGGATTTGTAAGGTTTGAAAAAGAGTTGTTGGATTTAGATTTTTGCCATGACCTTAAAAAGTCAGGGTGTGATATGTTAAAGCTTGGTCTTGAGTCCGGGGATCAGGATGTATTGGATCAGATGAAGAAGGGAACAGATCTTACCATGGTGTCAACCATCCTCAAAAATCTGCATAATGCAGGAATTTTAACCTTTGTTTATCTTCTTTTTGGTACAAGTTTTGAAAATAAAGCTGCTGCTTTAAAAACACTTGAATATATCAAAATATATGAAAAATATATTGATTATCTAAACCTGGCAGTATTTAATCTCCCCAGATTCAGTGAGGACGCAGGAAATTTAGAAACCAGGGAATTTTATCATGGAGATCTTTCACTCTATTTGAATTTTGTCCATCCAGCTGAGTGGGATAGACGGCAGATAAAGCAATTTTTGGATAAAAAATTTAAAAAGCAGGTTTCCTATGGATCATGCATCCGTAAAAATCCAGCTTTTTTTTCATCAAATCATGCAGCATTTTTTAAAAAGGATTAATTATGAGAGCATATATTCTTTCAACCGGAGATGAAGTTCTTCTTGGTGATATTGTTGATACAAATTCTTCTTTTCTCTGCAG
>JBDLIV010000045.1:0-9956 GCA_039714675.1 Thermodesulfobacteriota bacterium | reverse complement strand
TAAGTTTCATGGGACATGAAAAGAAGCTTATCTGCATACTCTTCTTTCTTAATGCCTTTTTGTTTCTCAATTTTTGTAATGAATTTTTTCATCTCATAGCCCATGTGGGGCACATCAATATTAAAAGCATGGTAGGCAGAGTTGGCAATATGAGTACCGAGAATTTCGCACTGACCATTCATACCTCTTTTATTTGCACTGCTTTCTCTTTCAATGACAAGACCAACCGCACCTGCTCCGATAATAGTGCCATTACGGTCTTCATCAAAGGGCTTGGCTGCCTGGGATACTCTTTTTTTAATGGTGGCAGCACCCACGGCGAGAAATCCTGATTCCACCCATGGACCCTGTTTAGGTGAACTCATATTGTCGCCACCGATGACAATAACTCTCTTGCATCGCCCAACCCTGATCCAGTCCTCGGCAATACCAATGGCAAGGGTAGTGGAAGCACAGGCAGCACTTACCAGCGTGTTAGGGCCTTTGGCCTTGATAATCTGGGCAAGGAAAGCGGCTCCCAAAGGAGTGGCATTAGCCAGAAAGTTTCTGTCAAACTTAAAGTTGGCAGAATCTGGTTTTTTTCTCGATTTTGCCTTAAAAAACCATTCTGTCAGCTGCTCTTTAACCTCCTGCTCTTTTATTTTCTCCATGAGATAATAGTAGATATTTTCAAACTCTTCATAGGGTTTAAGAAACAGTTTCTCATAATAATATTTTTCAAGTTCTGTAATAAAGGTTTCAGTATTCGGCAATATTGATGAGACAATTACACCTGTCTCTTCCTGCATTGCTTTGGGCAAAGCAAAACCGTCAGGAATCATACTTTTCCCGTCTTTCACCTTTTTGTACTGCATGACCAGAGGGATATTAGCATCTTTTAACGCTTCTATACCGGCAGCAATGGCAATGGCCATACTGATATCATACTGTGTCTTGATACCGTATTCATCTGCAAGATCAAAATAGCCAAGCTGGCCTGCAAGGTGTATCACATCTTCTGTTTTGGTTATCTGGACAAACCTGGCATTCCCATCCGGCTGTTTGTATAGTTTGATGATGTTTTTATCAATAATATTTTCCTGTGCTTCGGGAGTCAATGGATCGATGAAGTTCTCACCATTTAAAATGGCATCGAAATTATTTTCTGCAAACACACGTCTTGCCTTTCCGGGCAGTCCCACAGAAACACCTGAAATCACTATTTTACCTGTATTAAAATCAAATCTTTCAATGGCATCAATTGCAGCCTGTCGTTTCTGACTCTGGTATTCCTTGTAAAGAATCTGATCAACCAGTTCCTGATTATTTTGTTTAAAGGATTCAAAATCTTCAGACATCTCTATTTCAGGCAGTTGTTTTCCAATTTTGGGAATAATTTTGGGAACATACTTTGACTCGAAAATAGAGTTATATTCCAAAAGATATTTGCGGCATCTTTCAAAGGATTTTACCTCTCCTGTTTTTGCATCAACGGAAACCACTGTTCCATAGTCTGTAATATTGATGTTTTTAAGGAGATTTACCAACAGCTTTGATGGTCCGATTTCAATAAAATGAGTTCTGCCAGATTCATATACATTCTCAATGGATTTTATAAACTCCACAGGAGAGATAATCTGTTTTGCGAGCAGATCTTTCACCTCATCGCGTCTTTCCGGATATGGTTTTGCATTAGTGTTGGAAATAATTCTACCAAATCTTGTTTCATTAAATGTTATTGAATCAAGATATCTTCGCAGACTGTGGGAAGCATCTTCAAGCATAGGTGTATGAAAAGCACCTGTTAAATTCAGTTTTTTGAAAAATATATTCTGCTCACTTAAAAACATACAGAATTTTTCAATATCTTCTGCAGTTCCTGAAACAGCGGTCTGTCTTTCACTGTTTTTATTTGTAATCCAGATATTTGATATGGAAGATTTCCAGATAAATTGTTCTGTCTCTTTTTCATTTTTAAAGACCACCATAATTTTACCCGGCACTTTTAAAGTGCTTTCATACATCAGATCAGAACGCTTAATAATTAAACGCATGGCATCATCAAAGTTAAGCATGCCACTACAGAAAAGTGCTGTATATTCTCCCACACTGTGACCTATAAAATAGTCAGGTGAAAAACCTTCCTGTGCCAGTCTGCTGTAAATTGCAGCAGAAGATAGGAATACTGCAGGCTGTGTGTTTTGAGTTGAATTAATAGCATCATCATTGCCAAACATCATATCAAGAAGGGAGTAGTGTCTCTGTTCAACAAATATCTTCTCTCCTTTTTCCATGATTTTTCTGATGTGATCATCCTTTTCAAAAAGATCTTTCATCATGCGGCTTCTCTGGGCACCCTGGCCTGAAAGAAGTGCAACCATTTTAAGTTTCTTCCCCTGGTTATCAGATGAGTAGGCATGATCTCTCAATACTATATCATCACCAGATGCTGCCTTAAATTCTACATCTTCCACCTCTTTTTTATCCTGTTTTTTATCCTGGAAGAACTTTGGCAGTGTGCTCATAATCATATGGCAGTGATTACCACCTATACCATTGACATTGGATGCAAACCTGAATGGCTGATTTTTTGGTCTTGCAACCATCTTCTGTGCTGCCTGTAAAATATTACTATCCTTTATGGTTGAGTGTTCAGAATCATAATTAAAATTGGGCAGCATTTTTCTGTTTTTATTCATAAGCATAAGTTTTGCCATGGCAACAGCCGGATTTGCAGCTTTAAAATACCCGAACTGGGGTTTAATATTACCGCAATACATTTCATGGTCAAAGCATTGTTCAACCACCTGTTTTTCAACCATATCTCCAAAAACATTGGAAAAAGCAAAAAGATCAAGGTGGTTAATATCCTTTTTCCTGATCCCGGATTTTTGATATGCCTCATTGATTGTGGAGACAAAAACAGGCCCGGATGGAGAAAGCAGATGATCCGGTACACTTGAGCGCACAGCACTCTCGTTTATTTCCCCTAAAATTTCCATATTATACTCTTTTGCTTTTTTCATGGTTGTCATAACATGGATGGCTGCACCTTCGCCCATGACATACCCATCAGCCCTGGAATCATAAAAATTACAATCTCCCTCAGACAGGAGACCAAGTCGCTTAAAAGCCATGAGGACAGCAGGATAGAGATTGCAGTCAACACCGCCTGCAAGGACAAAATCAAGATCTTTCTGTTTTAAATTCCTTGCTGCATTTCTCATGGCTATAGAGGCTGATGCACAGGATGCGTCAATCACATAGTTTGCACCGTTTAAATTAAAATAGTTTGCAATCCTGCCGGAAATAATATTGGATAAAAGCCCTGGAGTTGTATCTTCATTATTCTCCGGGATTGACTCTCTTATGGATTGTACAAGCTCTCCTGCAATATTTTTAAGTCTTCCAGCATCAATTCCTTGAGCATTTTTAATAATATTACCGATAAATTGTTTTCTTGTTCTGATGATATTTTTACTCTGCTGCTCCCCTGCAATGGTACCAAGAATAACTCCAACTTTATTGCCGGCGTTTATCTGGTTAAGCAGTCCTGAATTTTCAAGGGCTTCAGAGGATGCCTCCAGCCCGAAAATCTGACCTCTTTCTATGGATTTAACCATCATGGGTGGCATTCGGTATTTCAAATTATTAAATTTATGATATTTTACAACACCTGCATTAATTTTAGGAAGTCTGTAAATGGAATCTTTATCAAAACCTGCATAGGCATCATTATCAAAACGTTCTTCAGGAATATGGGATAACTGTTTTTTACCTGATTCTAAATGTTTCCAGAATTCCTCACAGTTTTTTGCTCCAGGCAAAAACACACCAAGGCCTGCCACCACAATTCTGTCATCATTAAAATCATAGGAGGGATCTGTAAAAATATCCCTGGGGAGTGTTTTATAATCCTCTGTCATCTGCTCTACTACAAGATGATAGTTGATACCGCCAAACCCATATGAAGAGACTGCAGCTTTTCTGGAGCTATTATCATCAATTTCCCACTTTTTTGAATCCTTAACTATAAACAGGGATGAATCTTTTAAATCGTGATTTTTTGAAAGTTTTTCAAACTGGCCATTGGGAGGAAGAATTCCTTTTTCAACGGCAAGCAAAGCCTTTAATAATCCTGCCGATCCAGCACATCCTAAAAGATGACCGATCTGGGCTTTAATGGAGCTGACCCCGGCACTGGAATTTTTATAGATGGAGTTCAGGGTTTCAAGTTCTGCTTCATCTCCAATAATAGTGGAGGTGCCATGGGCTTCAATAAACCCGATATCTTCAGGTTTTATACCAGGTTTGATATTTTCAAAACAGCGCTGAACACTTAATTTCTGTCCATATGGGTTTGGGGCTGCAATGGCTTTTCCTTTTCCATCGGAGCTTGCACCTATGGAATTGATAATACCGTGGATATGATTTTTATCCCTTATTGCATCTTTCATTCTTTTTAATACAAAAACAACTGAACCTTCTCCAAGGATAAATCCGTCAGCTCTTTCATCAAATGGGTATGAACCTTTTTGCGACAGTGTTCCCATCTTGGCAAATCCAACAAAAGCTTCAGGTGCAAGATTGGTATTAACACCACCAACAATAACCTGGTCATGCTCTCCTGACAAAAGCTCTCCTCTTGCAGCCTCAAGTGCTGTAACAGAGGATGCACATGCTGCATCTACAACATAATTTGCACCCCTGATTCCAAGATGACGGGCAATTCTGGAAGCTTCAATATTGAGCAGTATTCCATGTACAGGATCATACCCTTTGTTCTCTTTTTCCATACCCTCCATCAAAATCTCTTTGAGAGACAGTTTTTCCTTATCACTCAGACTCTTGTATTCATCTGTTTTTTCCATCATGGATACAATCTGGGGATACCAGTATTTCAGTTGAAGGGTATTACCAAGCTCATTGGAGAGACATGTGGCAATAATAACTGCAGTTCTTGAAACATCATCACTGATTAAATGATCGTCTTTTCCAAGAAGCCCTGCATCTTCCACAGCTTTGTATGCTGTCTGCAATACCATTTTCTGGCTGCGGGAAAGCCTCTTTTCCTTATCTTTGGCATAACCGAATCTTTTATTGTCAAACTTGAAATCATCCACATGGCCTGCAAGTATGGTATAGGTTTTATCTTCAGCATTTTTATCAGGATCATAATAGAGACTACGGTCAAATCTTGATTCCGGCATTTCACTGATGGAGTATTTTTTGTCCAGAAGATTTTTCCACAGCACATCAGGATTATCAGCATGGGGCAGAGTACATCCAATACCCACAACAGCAATCTCATCATTAATTGAGTTATTTGAACTTGAAAAGATTTCAAGCAGATTGATATTTCGATAAAGAGTTGATTTTGCTTGAAAATAGCTGTCATGAATCTGCTGTATTGAGATTGCACTGTCAAAAAAAGCAAGTGAGTCTCCTACAAGAAAATTACCCTTTTCTTTATGCTCTTCACCATCAAACCAGGTATAATTTTCTTCTCCTGGATTTTTAAAATCAGGAAGAAAACCCTTTGCCCCGATAAGCAGAGAACCAATATTGCGTTTTTCAAAGGAGCGTTTCCTCTTTTCAAGACTCTCCTTGTTTTTAAGCATCAAAGCTTCATTTTCAACCATCATCTTTGCAAATTGAGTGGGAGCCGTTCTTGAAGCAAGCCCCAGACTTTTGCCAATAACCATGGTTTCATTCTCGTTTATAATAATCTCACGATATTGGGATTTTATACATTTTGTTTCAACAATCTCATCGGCAAAAAGATATGCAGTTCCTACCTGGATACCGATCTTTGCCCCTTTAGCTGCAAGAAAGGATGTAAGACCTGAAATAAACATTGAAGCATAACAGGTGGAAATACCGCCTGCAAAAACAAGATATAAACCGGAAAAGTCATAATTGTTATTAATTAAAAAAGCAATTGCATTTTCCCACAATACCATGGAGGAGAGATAACCCACATGGCCTCCTGCCTCACCGCCTTCAAAAATAAAGCGTTTGCAGTCATTTTTCAGGGCATTTTCCATCATGGAGACAGACGGGGTATGAAGATAGGTTTTTGTACCTGCCTTTTCAAGTTCCACTGCCTGGGAAGGAATTCCTCCTGCAAAAAGTGCATAGGGTACCTTGTATTTTTTTACAATTTCAAGATGACTGTTGATTGCAGGATTAAAAGCCTCTATACCAACAAGTCCTGCACCAAAATTATCTACTTTTTGTGCTCCATCTTTAAGCATATTGTCTGCCAGATTTTCAGGAAGACTTCCCACTGCAAAAAATGGTAAAGCACCATGTTCAAGCACCTTGTTTGCAAAATCAGAATTATCAGAAATATTTGCCATTGGTCCCTGGATTAAGGGAAATTTTGTTCCCTGATCTTTTGCAAACTTGGAATCAGGAGTAACAGGGTCATACTCATCAATGAAATTCAGAGAGTCTCCAATGGTTTGAAAAAAACCGGTGATAACACTATTCAGGCTTGTTGTCTCTCTAATAAAGTCCTTGGCAAAAATTCCATCCTGGCCAAGATAAAAAAGAGACTGGATATATACGCCGTCAGTGTCATCAGATGCTTTCATATGATCGGTAATAAATTGATAAATTTTACTGCTTCCCAGCTCATCATCCCCTAATTCAACAGCCATGAGCTTAAGATCTTTAACTATTTTAGTTCCAAGCTTTGCAAATACCCTGTAGATATCAGTGTCGTTATATTCAATCTGGGTGGAATCACTCTCATCCACCATGGTTAAAAGCTTTTTAAAATTTTCAGATACAGGTGATTCATCGGTTAATAGAAGCTGAGTGTCCATGACAAGGCCTGACACTCCTGCTGCAAACATGCCTGCTGCAGTATATTTGCCCACGCCTCCATGGATGAAAATGGGCAAATCATGATTTTTTAAATACCACTGCATCAATACAAAAGAGGAGTATTTTGAAACCCTGCCGCCTGCTTCGTTACCTTTTAAAATCAATGCATGGGGTGAAATTTTATTAATTTTATCATTAATATTTATATCTTTTATTTCAAGAGCAATTTTTGTATCTGCAAAATCTGAAAAATCTGCTGTTTCATCATCCTGTGCCACAGGGCAGATTAAGAGATCAAGATTTGCCATCTGCAAATTCTTAATTTGTTCAATCAAATCTATATTATGATTATAGAGTCTTATACCAAAGCAAAGATATTCTCTGGAAAGCAGTTGAGCCTTTTTTATAATGTCATCATCACTTAAAAATTCAGTGTCAAACAGTGGAAGGGCTCCAGAGTTGAAAATCTCTTTAAAATACTTTATATCAAAAACCTTTACAGGATTATAAACCATTAAAGGCAGTCTTGAGTTGAGTATTCTTCTAATCATAAATGTATCTCCGTTATTATATTTTTATTTTTTCAAACTACAAATTTAAAATTGTTATCTCACCTTTGTCTTTCAACTATTGTGCCAAGATTGTTTGAAAAGATAAGTGATTAAAATTTAAGTCTTTTTATTTTTAAGCATCTCTCTGCTTGTTTTTCTGCTTGCATTTTATGCACATTATATGTACATATTTGCACATATAATATTAAATAAAGTATCTCACAAATCGATTATGAAATCTCTCTTACGGAGGAAAATTTGAAAACAGTAAAACTTAGTTCCAACGAGCGCCATTTTTTTAAAACAGTATATAATGCAGCCTTTGCAAATCCTTTTAGTGATTTAAGGATTAAGCTTGATCTTAAAATTGCAGGGCTTTTTCCCTCTGTCTCTCGAAGGGAGAGCAAGGATTTATGTATAAATGAAGTTGATCGCAGAATCAAAGAGCTCGAAGGGCAAAATCGTGCCAATATAAATGCTTTTCAGGGCCAGGATAAAAAAATCATAACTATTGTATTTTTGTTTGATCTGTTTCATAAATTCAGAGATAATTTTGACAAGTTAATAGAAGATCAAATTAAAGCCCAGGACGACCTTATAACTGTTCCGTTTGCAAAAGAAGTCATGCACCTGCTACATAACAAGGGTTTTGACAACAAAAGCATTATACACTATTTTGCCCTCTCCTATCAGCTGAGACGTGCTTTCTATTTTATCTCCAACTCCCTTGTGGGTTCAAGTCCATCTATGCAGAACTTTAAAAAACATTTATGGAATAATGTATTTACCTATAATATTGATTTGTACAGAAAATTTTTATGGAATAAAATGGAGGATTTCTCCACCCTGCTTCTTGGTGAAACAGGAACAGGAAAGGGTACAGCTGCCAAAGCCATAGGAAGAAGCGGTTATATTCCTTTTAATGAAAAAAAAGAGTGTTTTGTTGAAAGTTTTACCCGGGCATTTTCCTCATTAAATCTTTCACAGTATCCTGAGACCCTGCTTGAATCTGAATTGTTCGGGCATACTAAGGGCTCATTTACAGGTGCCATAGATGATCACAAAGGAGTTTTTGACCGGTGCAGTCCCCATGGTTCAATTCTTCTTGATGAAATCGGTGAAACTCCCAACCATGTGCAGATCAAACTATTAAGGATTCTCCAGGAAAGAAGTTTTTCCCCCATGGGGAGTCATGAAAAATCAAGATTTAAAGGACGGGTTATTGGTGCTACTAACCGACCCAAAAAAGAGATTATTGGCGGAAAAGTATTCAGAGATGATTTCTACTACCGCCTTTGCTCTGATATCATAGAAGTTCCGCCTCTTCGAGTCAGAATTAAAGAGAAACCATTGGAATTAGATGATCTACTTGACTTTACCATTCAAAAAATGACCGGCACTAATTCTGAAGAACTAACCGCAAAAGTTAAAAGAGTTATTGACCAAAGACTTGGAAAATATTATCAATGGCCGGGTAATGTCCGGGAACTTGAACAGTGCGTCAGAAGTGTTTTGTTGAAAAAAGACTATGGTGGCCAGCAAAAAAATGGAGATGAAAAACTTGACCTCGCAGAAGAACTTGTTAAAGGAATTTTGGATAAAAATATTATGGTATCATCATTAGTATCAGGCTATTGCAAACTTTTATATGACAAATTCGGTACCTATGAAAAAGTTGCAAAGCACACAGGATTGGACAGAAGAACCATAAAAAAATATATTATAAATTTAAAAGAAAATTAAACTTTTATGCTCTCATTTTTACCACACCAGCTCAAAGGCATTTTATCCATTCTTTTATACACAGTAAATACCATTTTACTCACCATTCCCTTAATTTTTATATCCTGTTTTAAATTTATTCTGCCTGTTAAATCTATTGTCATTATTCTTGACAAAATTTTAATATCCATTGCTACGCTTTGGATAGGAATTAACTCCTTTAATTCAAAATTGTTCTGCAATATTGAGTGGGATTTAAGAGGTCTTGAAAAATTAGAAAAAAAAGAGTGGTATCTTGTTCTTTCAAACCACCAGTCATGGGTTGATATTCTCGCTTTACAGACAACCTTGAATCAAAGAATCCCCATGTTAAAATTTTTTTTAAAACAAGAGTTGATATGGGTCCCTTTTCTTGGACTTGCCTGGTGGGCATTGGATTTCCCATTTATGAAACGATATTCAAAAACCCAGATACAAGCAAAACCACACCTAAAAGGCAAAGATCTGGAAAGCACAAAAAAAGCGTGTGAAAAATTCAAACATACACCTGTTTCCATTATAAATTTTGTTGAAGGAACAAGATTCTCCCCACAAAAAAAAGCTTTGCAAAAAAACAACAAATTTGAGAACCTTTTAAATCCAAAAGCAGGTGGGATCGCTTTTATTCTTAGTTCCATGGGAGAGTATTTAAATAAAATCATTGATGTTACTATTGTTTATCCAGAAAAAACCCCCACATTCTGGGAGTATATTTCAGGAAGGGTCAGTAAAATAGTAATTGATTTTCAAGTTATACAATTAACAGATTCGCTCACCGGGGATTATTTTAGTGATACTGAATATAAAAAATATTTTTATTCCTATCTCAAT
>JBDLIV010000044.1:0-10058 GCA_039714675.1 Thermodesulfobacteriota bacterium | reverse complement strand
TTCAGGAAAACGGCCTGATAAGCTTGCATCATGGATTAAGCGGAAAGGCTCTGTCTGAGTTTCAATTAACTATAAAGGCAAAGGGTAATACATGAAAATATGGGTGGATGCAGATGCATGCCCAGGGGTGGTTAAAAATATTTTGTTCAAGGCAGCTGATCGGACCCGTGTGGAATTAACTCTGGTTGCCAACCATCCCATGAAAATACCCCAACGGAACTATATCACATTTCTCCAAGTCTCCTTCGGGTTTGATGAGGCAGACAACAGAATTCTTAAACTGCTTGGTAAAGGTGATTTGGTGATTACTGCTGACATCCCTTTGGCAACTCAGGTGTTGGAAAAGGAGGGCTATGCCCTTAATCCCAGAGGGCATCTTTATTCCAATGAGTCAATTCAGGAACAGCTAAGAATGAGGGAGTTCAAGGAGAGTTTGAGGAACAGCGGAATTGATACTGGTGGGCCAGCTGCGATGAATCAAAAGAATACGAGTAAGTTTGCCAAGCACTTAAACAAGTTGTTAAACCTTTCTTGTGTATGAACTTGATTCTTGATATTAAATAATTATTCAAGAATAATTTCATAGGAATAAAATATGATAGAAAAAATTGATCCAAAATTATATGGTCTTCCGCCCCGAACTGTTTTAATAAAAAATAAACCGGATGAATTTATCATAATTATAAATCGGAAAAGCAGAATAATCATGAAAGACGCCCTGGGTATTTTAAAAAAAACTGAAAAAATAAAAGCAAAAGTGCCTGGTGCTTCTGTCTCTTTGGAAACCAATGCTCCTGTTTGCAGTAAATCAATTAAATTTTTACAAGAGAACAACATTAATGTTGTAACTGCTACCAAGAAAAACAATGAAAATTTACACCGCCCAATACAGATATCCAGAAAATGATCAGTGCTGATGCAGATGAACTTTTCAGAACAGATAATGAATAATGTAAAATAATCATGATGGTAAATAATTATAAACTGGAAATTTTAAATAACCAATGCATGCCCAGTGCAATCAATGTTAACTGTTTCGCACATCTTGATCAAGATATCAGCCCTGCATTACCATATCTAAACGCAACTTTATGCGGTTTTGAATATATCAAGGAGCCTCCCTCAGTTACTTTTCGTGCCCAAGGAAAATTAATAACGGTTCATAGTCGAAAAATTGCAGTTAACACCCTGAAAGATGAAAAAGAGGCAAGAAAAATTGTCGAATGGATTATACGTGAAATTAATGAAGTATGGGATAAAAAAGATGAGATTGAGCCCAGTTACTCTGGTGTAGGCAAACCTTCAATAATTGCAATATTAAAACTGCTTCCTAAAACAAATTGCAGGGAATGTGGCTCTCCTACCTGTATGGTTTTTGCTACTCTTGTGGCTGAGGGAGCAAATGATTCATCAGGTTGTCCACAGCTAAGCAAAGAAAATGGAGATAAACTATCCGCATACCTGGAACCCTTTGGATTAGATATTTAAAATTTATATTAATGGCAACAATAGGTCACTATCCCAGTTTAATTTAATCAAAGTATATTCTGGTGTCTTTTATAATTTCAGCCTTTGAATACTTTTGACACGGATAATCGTAATTCAAGCATTGGCCCCACCATTATTTCTTCCAGTCCTGCCTTTTTAGGAAAACGGATTGGTCCGCTTTTATACCATAAGTATTCAGTTCAATTTATAAAAAAGTAAATCGAATTTTCAAATATCTTTACCTGATTTATCTATCTTGATATGCTTTACCTTAGATATGTGCATTGCCTGGTATAGACACCATTCACGATTATCCTGTTAACAAATTAACAGAGTAAATTTTGAATGTTTAGCAAAACTACACAATTATTCATTAGGCGACAACTAATCAAGGAGGGTTTCAATGATCACTACCATAACCAAGTTTAAAATGCCAAAGTCGATCACACGGGAAGAAGCAAGTGACATTTTTATGAGCACGGCTCCAAAATACCAGAGTGTACCTGGCCTTTTTCGCAAATGCTATTTTTTGTCAGAAGACAAAACCACGGTTGGAGGAATTTATCTCTGGAACTCTCGTGCAGAAGCTGAGGCGATGTATACCGAAAGTTGGAAGGATTTCGTGCGAGAGAAATATGGTTCAGAGCCCTCTGTAACATACTTAGATACCCCCGTTGTGGTTGACAACATCACGAATGAAATTATCTCAGACAAATAAATTGGAACACTACGTTCGGTTGTTGCAATTTAAATAGATGCCTGACAGTTGCTCGCAGAAAGACGACCTATTAACTTCCACTGGTGTGCAGGCCGTCAAATGTGTCTATGATTGTGGGGGAGGAAAACTGATTTTATATTCCAGTGATCACTTTTTAAAGAATCCAAGAGTTGGCAATACTTGCATTAGTCACATCAGTTCTTCACGATATTTTTTAATAAAGTATTATTTTGGAATCTTTTATATTTTCGATCCTTTAAAATTCCTGACTGGGATAATAATACTTGAGCCGGGTAGACCGGCTCATTAAGGTTTTTATAAAATTGAATTTTATTTGACTTTCAATTTTGGATTAAATAATACATTGATAGCTTTAAAATAATTAAGGGAAATTAATATTGGGACAAGTTTCTATTTTTTAAATGAAAAGAATACATCAAACCTTACTATTTAGTATATTTATATTGTTTTTATTCTCTCGTTTCTCTTTGGCTGACCAGGAAGAAAAAGATTTCGATTTTCTTTTAGTTCTTACTCAGCAAGACTCAGAAATGAACTGGTGGTTTAATGTCCCCTCTCAATTTGGCCCCAAAGTGTCAACGATTGATAACGTTTCAAAGGGTGAACATTTCAAAATATTGCCCATCTACAGCAATTATGGAACTAAATCTGAAAATGAAGTCGATATCACTTATGATTTTGAAATAATAAAACCTGATGGCACTGTTGACGAATCAGGGAAAGACGTTTCTGGATTTAAAGGCCCTGCGCCTGGACCCTTCCTACTTCCTTCACTTGGCATGCTCATCGTATCTTTTGATCCAGAGGACCCATATGGGGAATACAGCATCAACATTACAGCCTTCGATCACATCAAAAAACAAAAGGTTAAAAAGAGTCAGAAAATAACCTTAAAAAAATTTAGTATTAAGGAATTAGAAGGAAGTTTGAAAGATTGGTATTTATCATATCCAACCAACCCCAAACCATCTTTTGCTTTATCAACCTTTATTAATCCTCCGCGAGCTTACATTGATGAGAAAGGCCATCATCTTTGGTCAGGACTTTGGCTATACAAACATATTTACACTGAAAATATGTTTTTAATACCTCATACGGTTGAATTCTATAAAACAAAAGCAACTAAACAACAGCAAAAGGACATCATTCTTTTATTTTATTTATTAAATAAAACTAATGAGTTACCAGTAGGTGATGAGTTTAAAGAATATTTAACAAATTTAAGAAAAATGAATATCCCTGATCCATATGCCGCTATTGAAACTGGTGATCAACTTGATATGCTGTGGGCAGAATATTTTGCAACTTCCAGAATCAAGCCAATACGCCAAATTTTAACTGCCTTAAATTTGAGTGCTAATGTTGGCACACTTGAAAAGGTAAAGTCTGGTGAACTAAAGAAATCAAATGACGTCCTGAAAAAAACTATGCTTGAGGCTGTTTTCCAGTCTGCACTTTGGTCTATCATGAGCAATTTCAAACAATCACAGTTGCTTTTCCAATATTGTGTCGGGCTTTACGAGTCTGACCAGCTTAATGAAATGGAAAAAGGTTATCTAGGGGCAATGATAAAGAAAGTGTCAGAGGAGAGTCAGAAAACAATCCAACAAGCAAATCCAGCCGACGCAAAAAGCCGCGCGGCTGATTAGAAGCGTTATACTTTAAAATCATATGAAAGTTTCAATCATTTATATAATAATATCTTTAGCACTTCTTAGCTGTTCACTTGGACCCAATCCAAATCCAGGAGAAAGAACAGTCGATGGATTAATTATCAATAAAAGTTACAAAAAAGCAATTTATAAACTTAACAAAAAAAATGATCCTTATCCTTGGGAACAATTACGTTTAGCAATCATCTTTGAAGAAGGGCTTGGAGTGGATAAAGATATAAGTTGGGCATTTAATTTGTATAAGGCAGTTGCTAAAAGTTGGGGTAATGACCCTTGGTCGATGGGAAATATGGCTGGAGGGGCCATGTTTGGTAATTCTGGCTATTTCAAACAAAACAGTAATGCACTGTTCGCACAATATAAAATATCACAATTTTATTATAATGGAGAATATGTCAAAAAGGATTTGTTGAAATCATATCTATTAATCCAGAATATTCTATCCAAAGGAAAGCAAGTTCATAACTTTAGAGGTGTCTATTGTTGTGAGTATTTTAATTAT
Organism: Thermodesulfobacteriota bacterium; assembly: GCA_039714675.1. Lineage (GTDB taxonomy): Bacteria > Desulfobacterota > Desulfobacteria > Desulfobacterales > Desulfobacteraceae > Desulfobacula. The sequence continues at coordinate 5,656 of JBDLIV010000044.1, read as the reverse complement.
AAGTATACCCCTCTATGGGATATACACCTTCAATTGAAATTAATTGAAAGTGAAATGAGTATTTTTCAGAAACAAAAAGCCGAAAAACTAATCCTAACCAGGAAACTTGGGGATCTTATATAATTGAAGTATAACATGGCGAATCACTGGATTGCAGGGGACTGAACCGCTATGAAAAGTTTTGGTTTAACAACCTTTTTACCAAAGTAAGAAGTTGTGACTACTTGCATTGACCGCAACCGCAAGCCTTTTACCATAAAAATTCTGTTAAGCATTATTTTGATATCCTTTATCATTTCAGCCTTTGAATAATTAATCTTAACTGATAATATATTTAATATTAAACTGTACCAGTTCAGCTATTGATACAATTTTTGAAAGAGATTAATTTTTTTATCCTTTTCTTGACAACAAACAACTGACTATTTTATCTTCCTTTGCTAACAAAGAATCTTCAAAAATTATTATGATATTCTTTGTCTGATATTTTTAACGAATAATTGTTAATTCAATGGAAAGGTAAAAAAATGGAAATAACTGCCGATCTTGTGGTGATTGTATTGTATCTGTTGGTGATTTTGGGAGTGGGCTATTACGCCAGCCGTAAAGTAACCAGTACGGAAGATTATACCATAGCAGGCCGCAGGATGGGATTCCCGGTTTTGTTGGGAACATTGATCGGGACAGCAATAGGAGCCGGAGCCACTGTAGGGAAAGCAGGCAAAGCTTATGATGTCGGGATTGCCATTTTTTTTATTTCTCTTGCTTACTCTTTAGGCTTGTTAGGATTCAGTTTTATAGCACCCACCATTAGAAGAATAAAAATCTGGACGATACCGGATGCCTTGAACCTGAGATATGGTAAAGGGCTTACCATTGTAGCAGCTATAATCATGGTGCTGGCTGTTGTAGCATTATTCGGAGGGCAGTTGATTGCGGTAGGGTTGGTTGCAGTATCTGTTTTAGGCGATTTTGGCGTAACTTATCAACAAGCGATTATAGGGGCTGCAATTATAATGATTCTATATACAGTCATGGGGGGGTTACTGGCTGTTGCATACACAGATGTGATTCAAACGGTTATAATGATTGTGGCCGTGGGAATTATCCTGCCGATATTGATACTGGCAGATATAGGCAGTGTTGGGACTGCAATAAAATATATCACTCCTCCCCCGGGGAAATTTTGGGGAGAGTTAAGTTTTTTTTACATTATCAGTGTTTTTCTGATTGATATACCTTTCTGCCTGGTAGATCCGTCTTTATGGCAGAGGGCTTCGGCTGCAAAAGATGTAAAAACCGTTCGTAAAAGCATACTTGTGACTGCGGGAGTATATGTTTACTGGACATTTATTGCTGTTTGCCTGGGAGCAATAGCAACACAGCTGGTACCCAACCTGGGCGGCACAGCTGAAGGTGTTGATGCAGCTATTCCAAGCCTGATTGCCCTTTATATGCCTCCAATACTCAAGGGGTTGTGTCTAGCTGCCATGATGGCGATAATGATGTCCACAGCAGACACAGCCCTTTTAATTGCAGGAACTACATTCAGCCGGGATATTGTCAAGAATTTCCGGCCAAAAACAAAGGACAAGACTCTGCTTATGCTGGCAAGGGTATTCATACTTGGCATTGGCGTCCTGGGAATTGTTTTTGCCCTGAACATGAAAGGAATTTTTGATATTCTCCTCCTTGCTTTTGCAATATTTGTCTCAGGTATTTTTGTACCTACAATGGCGGCCATTTACTGGAAAAAAGCGACCAAGGCCGGTGCACTGATTTCCTCGATAGCAGCTTCCATTGCCGTAGTTGTATTGTATGGATTGAAGCTGTCTAATATGCTGCATCCATCCATTGAACCTATTTTTATAAGTATTTTAATCAGCCTGGTTTTAATGGTAGGAATCAGTTTGATGACATACAATCCTGAAACAGCCACCAAACCCTTAAAAGATTTGGAGTATTGAGAATATGACAAGAATAATTGATCTGCGACTTGATTTTCCTCTATCAGCAAATGACATAGCGGAAATGGTAAAATATTTTGTATTAAGTGAAGATAAAAGTGGTATAGCTAACTATATCAGAATTTTCGGACCCCAGTGGGAAGCATCATTAGGTTTCGGTTTTGAAGAACTGGAAAAAAAAGCTGCTGCCTTGCCTTCTGAAGAACTGGACAAAATGTTGAAAAAAATAGCCGGCAGGATGGTGGTTACCCCTGAGCAGTTTAAAGGGCAACTGGATAAAGCCGGTATTGAATGGGGATTGATTGAAGCTGATGATATTCAAAAGACAGCCAAACTGGTTTCAAAATTGCCGGAGAAATTAAAGGGGATTGCACTCTTTAATCCTTTTACAGGGACAAGAGGAATAAAAGAAGTGGAGCAGGCTGTTAAAGAGATGGATTTTGCTGCCATATATGCTTCTCCCTACAAATGGGGTATTAAAGCAGATGATCCGAGATTTTTCCCGGTTTATGCCAAAGCTGTGGAATTGAACGTACCTGTATTTATTTATACTGCCATGAATTACCGGACTGATCTTCCCATGGATATAGGCAGACCTCTGTATCTGGATAAAGTTGCAATGTCATTTCCAGACCTTAAAATAATTGCCAGCTGTGGAGGCTGGCCATGGGTTCCTGAACTGATCGGTGTAGCAAGACGGCATGGAAATATATACATTGATACGTCATCGCATCGACCAAAATACCTTGGGATGAGCGGTTCTGGTTTTGAAATGCTCATGCAGTTTGGAAACACCCTGCTTCAGGACCGCATTGTTTTTGCATCCGGTGCAGGAGATCTTGGATTATCCATTGAACAGATCGTTCAGGAAGTAAAAGAATTGCCACTGAAAGATAAGGTTAAAGAAAAATGGCTTTACCACAATGCAGCTGCACTCTTTCCTAAATAGCTTTAAGATGTACACAAAGGAGAAATAAACATGCCTATACCGGGATTAGAAAAAAATATTGGAATTTTATTAGAAAAATCAGCAGGTAAATATGGTGATAAGAAAGCAATTCATTTTGACCATGAGGATACTTTTTTTACTTATAAGAAATTAAATGCCAGGGTAAATCAGTACGCCAATGTGTTTACATCCAAAGGAATCAGACAAAAGAATAATGTAGCAGTTATGCTGCCCAATTGTCCTGAATTTCCTGTGGTATGGCTGGCATTAGCTAAGATTGGGGCTGTAATGGTTCCTTTAAATGTTCGCTATCAAAGTGCTGAACTGGTTTATACCCTGAATGATTCAAATGCTTTGGCAATTGTCATTGATTCAGAATATGCACCTGTTTTTGAAGAAGCCCGCAAAAAAACACCTGGCATAAAGACTGTATTCACGGTTGGTCAGGAAAAACTTGATGACAGCCTTGCTTTGTCCCGGTTAGCCGATGAGGCCTCACCAAGTTTCAATGCATCAGAACTGACACTGGATGATATGATTAACATCCAATATACTTCCGGCACAACCGGTTTCCCAAAAGGCTGTATTCTGACCCATGAATACTGGTTAACCATAGGGAAAACTGTTTCAGAGCATATGAATGAAGAAGATGTCTTTTTATCTGTCAGCCCTTTTTACTATATGGATCCTCAATGGGAACTCATATCATGTCTTATGGTTGGAGCAACCATGATACTGACACGATCGTACAGCCCGACCACATACATGGACCTGGTTCGCAAATACCAGGCCACGGTTTCATGGGCAACAATGGCTCCATGGATTCTCAAGCAATCTCCATCTGAACTTGACCGGCAGCATAAACTACGTCTTCTGCTGGTGGGAGGGTTCCCGCCGTCTCTGCACAAGCAATTTGAGGAAAGATTCAATGTCAAAGCCCGTGAAGCTTATGGCATGACTGAAATTGGTCCGGGATTTTTTGTCCTGCCCAAGGATGAGCATATGACCGGATCAGGTTCAGTAGGTGTCCCGTTTGAATCCCGCCAGGTGCGCATCGTGGATGTTGATGAAAAAGATGTACCTATAGGTGAAATTGGGGAACTCTGGATTAAAGGTCCTGGAATGTTCAAGGGTTATTATAATAAACCCGAAGAGACTGAGGAAGCCTTTGACAAAGAATGGTTCAAAACAGGAGATCTGTTCAGGAAAGATGATAAAGGCTATTATTATATAGTGGGACGGAAAAAGGATATGATCCGCAGATCAGGAGATAATATCTCAGCCAGTGAGTTGGAGGATGTACTGACAAGCCACCCGAAAATTATGGCTGTTGCTGCAATTCCTGTTCCGGACAAAGACCGGGGTGAAGAAGTAAAAGTATATATTGTGCCAAAAGAAGGAGAAACACCGGACACTATACCTCCGCATGAAATTATTGCTTTCTGCCGGGAACGTATTGCCTCATTTAAGGTCCCCCGGTATGTTGAGTACAAAAAAGAATTTTCAATGACTCCGTCTGGAAAAATCCAGAAACATATCCTTTTGAAAGAAAAAGAGGATTTGACTTCTGGTTGTTATGACCGTTTTGCAAATAAATAGTGCTCAAAATTAATCACTAACACCCAATTAATTTTTAGAGTTAAAGATCAAGCTCCCTTATTTTGTATTTATGAGTGCTATTTGATCTAATGCATGATCAGTTAAAGAATTAAGATTACTTCCATGAGAAGGCTATATGTCAAGAGTTAATTTATTCATAAATTACCTTTTTTTTATTTCATCCAACAAGTCTCGACCATCATGCTTCCATCCGCACTTTTTATGGAGCTGCCATTTGCTCCGGTGCATTTTAATATCCATGGTCAGGAGCTGCTATCTTGCACTCGCAATCTTTTATTGTCAGTGGCAACTGACTGTTGCTAGTAATCGTTCGCAGTCTCCTGGATAAGACGTTGGACCTTATATATTTTATTTGGTCTGCAAAAATTCAGCGTAACCCAAGCAGAGGCAGCAAATACTGTGAAATTACCGAACGGAGAAGAAGTGGTGGATATAAGTGGACAATGGGATGCTCAATTAGAGAACTATGGTCCCTGGAGCCAATATGGCAGCTATCCAGCTGTCATTAAAATTATACTGGACGGCAACTCTTTCGTTGGGATACTAATGAAACCTACCAAATTCCATTCTGCGGGGAAAGAATCGTTTCGAGGTAAACTTGATAAGCATGGTATTAATAAGCTTCAGATAATGACAGGAATTGGCCCAATTGATGCGAAAGGGCAAATAAGCGAGAATGGGAACAAGATTATCACTGATGATGGAGAGAAAGTCAGGGGGACCTTCATAAGGGCCAGTAAGAACATTTGTTTTGACTTGAATGGCAAATGGGATGCTGTTTATGATACTGGTGGCTGGGGAGTTTACGAAGATGCAATGTGGATCACACATAAAGACAACCAGTTTGTCGGAATTTATTTGTATAAGGGTGACAATCAGCTTGGGAAAAAACAAGAAAAAATCAAAGGGAAAACAAGTGGCAATGGGTTCGAGAAAGTTTTATTCCATGTCGTTGACCCAGCGGCATTCGAATTGTTCTGGGACCCCTCTGAAGGCACCATATCCGAAGATGGCAACGGAATATTTATTAAAAGGGCCTATGACTATAAAAGGGCTAAGATAACCCAAACGCTAAAACTGAAAAGGAGATAGAAAGTTAATCACCTTTTTCAAGGAAGAT
>JBDLIV010000043.1:0-10255 GCA_039714675.1 Thermodesulfobacteriota bacterium | reverse complement strand
GTTCCGGTCCATGTTACATAACCCTGGGCACCACCGAGAAAAATCCTTGTTCCTACACCAATGGTTTTTAAATAAGGATCATTAAACAGAGGGCTTAACTCTCCTGATGTTGAATAATTAGCATTGCCCACATCTGATTTGAGTGTTCCCATATAGGTATATTTTATCTTATCAGATCTGTTAATGGCACAATTATAATTTTGATAAGCATTACGGGGATTACACAATATTGCATTGGGCAAATCCTTCAGTGTAACAATCTTTTCAATTCCTCTATTTGGATAACAGTCTGTACCGTAACTTTGAGCTCTTATATGAATTTTTTTACCTGCAACAAGATCCTGAATAACATGGCCGCCGCCATAATTAAATTCACCTGGATGGCGTTTATTCAAAGGATCATCTTCACAGGTCTGAGTTGCACCAAGATAGCAGTCAACTGCTGCTATACCCGAATAAGCCGGAACATTATTAAACCAGGTTCTGGTTGTTCTTACAAGGGGTTTGGATTGACCTATGTTTATAAAAACTCCAGAAGAGCACATGGGAGCAAATGTTCCGGTTGTAACTACATCAATTTTTTTGGCAGCTTCAACAACTCCCTCTTTTTTTACTATGCCGATAATCTCTTCAGCAGTAACCACAACAGCTTCACCATCAGCTATTTTTCTGTTTATCTGTGCAATTGTTTTATTTATTTTATAGTCACTCATAACTTCCCTTTAATAATGAATAGTTAATTATTCATTTTTCCTGATATAATCAATCTTTGATGTTATATTATTTTCAATCCAGGTTTTATCCCACCACTCCACAGGGTTTACAAAAACATTGTGAACAATCATTGAAAAATGAAGATGATCCCCACCTGCAAGACCGGTTAAACCGGTAGAACCGATTTCATCTCCCTTTTCAACCATATCCCCTTGGTTGACTGAAATCTGATTAAGATGGGAATAGAGGCTGCAAAGGCCTAACCCATGATCAATTATCACAGAATTGCCAAATATTCCAATAAATTGTGTTAAAACAACACGACCTGAATTGGCAGCTTTGATGGATGCATTTGCTGTTGAGGCAAGATCAATTCCAAGGTGAACAGCCCTGTCAATTTCTCTGCCTTTATATTTATAAATCCTTCTGTCAGCAAACCCGGATCTTTTTGCAGAACCCCTTAGTCTTAAAAATCTGCCATCCCATAGTTTTTTGTTTTCACTATTTTGGGGAACCTGCAGTATTTGTTCAACATTATTTTTTCTGACATGCTTATTAATATATAAAAATTTTTCAAGCAGGGGATTTTTTTTATTATGAAAAGAGCCGCTCTTCTCACCAATATCAAATGCTGGTATTTTTCGATTTAAAAAAGAGTCAGGAATATTTAATATATCTGTTTTGAATTTTGTATCTCTTATATAATGATGGAAACCTCTTTTGGTGATATTTCCTGCTTTATCCTGGGCTATTACCTCAAGTTTGGTGCCTGGTCCCTGCATATCACTTAAGGCAAAAAAAGCAGTATAAATATTTTTATTGTCAAAAAGACCGATATGGCCCGGGAAAAAATTATTCCCAACCTTAACTCCGCTTTTTATATCTTCTTCAAAAAGTTCATAAATAATTAAACCAGTACCGCCTTTCTCAATATTATGGCGCTTGGTTAAAACATCTACCTTTGGAGGTTTGGAATCAATAATGACTTTTTTTTCAATATTTAAAATATTTCCCGAGTTCCACCCTCTCCAGGAATAATCTGATACCATTATTCTGATAATGGCTTCACCATCTTTCATGCCATATTGCCAGGCACGGACCGGGATAGTAAAAGAGTCTTTTACTTTTTTTGCGCCTAAGAATATTTCTGACAACTTAAAGGTTTCATACTGCTTTTGCAGCAATATTTTTTCTTTCCCCTTCTGCTGTATGGATACCCTTATATCACGAAGGCCGGTTTTTTTATCTTCCACATTAAGTGATATTTCATAGGATTTTTTTAGATATAGAGAGGGAAGATTAATATCAACAACAGGTTTTTCACCCTCATATTTAAGAACAAGTATCCATGCAACTGGAATCAAAATTATGAGAAACATAACCAGAAAGAATGCTTTTTTCATCAATAACACCTATTTTTTCAGGAAGTTAGTCCAAATACAACAAAATCATAATAAAATAGCAGCTATGACATAACTTATCAAGCAATTTTGTATTCTTGACTTTTCAGATCTCAAAATATAATTTAGTGTCTGAACAAAAACCTGACAACTTGTATACAGGACTTAAAATTTATGAACAACTTTTTCTTTAATTTAATAGAGAGACCAGAGCCGGTTTTTTTTCTTATTGCGGGTCCCTGTGTCATAGAAAATTATGAAACCACCTCTCTAATTGCAGAACATCTAAAAAAAATTACAACAAAACTCAATATACCCTTTATTTTCAAGGCATCCTTTGACAAGGCAAACAGGTCATCAATTCAATCCTTCAGGGGGCCTGGATTTGAGGAGGGTCTTGATGTTCTTGGTTCCATAAAAAAAGAGTTTGATATTCCAGTAATTTCTGACATCCATCTTCCTGACCAGGCCAAAAAAGCTGCAAAGGTGCTGGATATCATACAAATTCCAGCTTTTTTATGCAGACAGACTGATTTAATAATGGCAGCCTGCAATACAGGCAAACCTGTCAACATTAAAAAAGGACAGTTCTTATCTCCTTTAGAGTGCAAAAACATTCTAAACAAGACAAAGGAATCCAACAATACAAATATCAGTATTACTGAAAGAGGTGCATCATTCGGATATAATAATCTTGTTGTGGATTTTCGTTCCATACCTATTATCAAGAATCTTGGAGTACCCGTTATATTTGATGCAACACACAGTGTTCAGCTTCCGGGAGGTGCCGCAGATTCTTCTGCCGGGGAGAGACAATTTGTTCCCACTCTTTCCAAGGCTGCTATAGCAGCAGGAGCTGATGGTCTGTTTATTGAAACCCATCCTGACCCTGAAAAAGCTCTGTGTGACGGGCCAAATTCCATGCCTTTGATGGATATGCAAAATTTTTTAACAACCCTTGCTGCTGTAAAAAAAAGTGTGGGATAAACCAATGAAAGAGAAACTTGCCAATATTGAACTTCTGCTTCTTGATGTGGATGGAGTTCTGACAGATGCCGGCATTATTTACTCAGACTCAGGAGAGCAGATAAAAAAATTTAATTCAAAAGATGGTCTTGGAATAAAACTTTTAATGGAGGCGGGAATTCAAGTAGGTATTATAACAGGCTTAAGCTCAAAAGCTTTGGAACACAGGTGTCAAAAACTTGGTATCTCTCTGTTGTTTGCCGGGATAAAAAACAAATCCAAGGTCCTTGAGTCCATCATATCCCAGACCGGCATCAGTCCTGAAAAAATAGTTTTTGTTGGAGATGATCTCATTGATCTGCCTGTAATGAAACAGGTTGGTGTCTCTTTTTGTGTTGCAGATGGTTGTGATGATGTAAAGAGACATTGCGATATTATCACAAATTTAAAAGGCGGCCGTGGAGCTGTCAGGGAAGTTTGTGAAAGTATATTAAAAGCAAAAGGGTTGTGGGGCAATATCCTTAATAAATACTTGTCATGACAAAACCTCTGAAACACAAACTGACATATCCTTTAATCGGATTGCTGATACTGATGGTAATAGTTATCAGTGGTTTTTTCTATTTTGACAGACTGCTGAACAAACCTGTAAAAATCAAAGATCTTAAAATAGATACTAAAGCAGCACTGAAATTAAATGTTTTACAACAGATATCAAAAAAAAATGGTATAAAAGAGTGGGAACTTAAAGCTGAATCTGCAACTCTTTTAAAAAATAAAAACAAGGCTGTACTCATGGATGTCACCATCATTTTTTATACCAAAGAGGAAAAAAAGGTTTACCTGAAAGCTGAAAAAGGTTTTCTCAACACCAAAACCCATGACATGATATTTTCAGACAGTGTGGTTGTAAGCTATGAAAATTCAACCTTAAAAACTGACAAGTTGCATTATAATAAAAAAAAACATATAATCTATTCTGATACTCACGTTAAACTGACAAGAAAAGATTCCATCATTGAAGCGGATTCAATGATGACAAAATTAAATGAGAGGCACACTGTTTTAGAAGGGCATGTTAAAGGAAGGTTTAGTGAAGATTTCAATACTCTGTAAATCAATACAAAAATGTTTACTTTTGCTTACTTTTGTCTGCCTTGCCTTTTTTTTTAAATCAAACCCAGGATTTGCTCAGGCATCAAAGGAGAAAAGCCAAAAGCCTCTTCATGTTGTATCTGATAAAATGACTGCACAAGAGCAATCATCCATGGTTGAATTTTCAGGAAACGTGAAAGCTGTTCTGGAGGATGCAACTGTTTTTGCAGATTCCATAAAAATTTACTTTAATGACGACAAAAGAAAAAAAGAGTCTGCTGACCAAAGCAGTGTTAAAGAAATTATTTCAACAGGGAATGTCAAATATATATCTAAAGAGAGAAAAGCATTTGCAGATAAAGCAGTTTATACCACAAAAGATGAAATATTGATTCTCACAGGCAAATCTCCAAAATTAATAACTGGTTCAAGTTTTGTAACTGGAACCAAAATTACACTTTTCAGAAAACAAGACAAGGTAATAGTGGAAAGTGACGGTGCGAAACGAGTTGAAGCACTTTTTAATCCTGAAGATAATATCACAAAAGATACTGTACCGGACAAACAGTAATGAAACAACTTGAAATCAAAAATCTTGTAAAAATCTATGACAATAAGAAGGTTGTAGATGATGTTAACCTTATAGTAAAACAAGGCCAGGTTACAGGCCTTCTCGGGCCCAATGGAGCCGGGAAGACAACAACATTTTATATGGCAGTGGGCCTGATTAAACCAGATGCAGGCACGGTTTATTTAGAGAAGGAAGATATAACTCAATATCCAATGTACATAAGGGCCAGAAAAGGAATTGGATATCTTCCCCAGGAATCATCTATTTTTAAAAAACTGACTGTAAAAGAGAATATCACTGCAATACTTGAAGTGTTACCGAAAAATGGTTTTAATATTGAACAGAAAGCAGTGGGGTTAATGGAAGAGCTGGGTATCAGCAGACTTGCAAATCAAAAAGCAAGTTCTCTTTCCGGAGGAGAGAGAAGGAGGCTTGAAATTTCAAGAGTACTTGCAATAGATCCTCTCTTTATTCTTCTTGATGAACCCTTTGCAGGCATTGATCCTCTGGCTGTAATTGATATTCAAAAAATAATTTATCAGTTGACTAAAAAGTCAATAGGCGTTTTAATATCAGATCATAATGTAAGGGAAACCCTTGGAGTTTGTGATAATGCTTATATCATGAGCCAGGGAAAAGTTATTGAATCAGGAAATCCTGATAAAATTATTTCAAGCAAAATAGCCAGAAAAATCTATCTCGGAGAAAATTTCAAATTATAATATGGAACTTGGATTACAACAAAACCTGATATTGACTCAACAGCTTGTCATGACCCCTCAGCTTCAGCAGGCAATAAAGCTGCTCCAGCTCTCCCGCATCGAACTTGCTGAAATGATTCAAGATGAGATGGAACAGAACCCGGCTCTTGAAGAGGCAGGCATTCAAGAATCTTCTGATAATAAAATCACAGCCAAAGAGAAGGAGACTGCTGCAAAAGAGAAAGAGACGCCTGAAAAAGAAGTCACCATTGAAGAAAAAGTACGAACAGATACTGACTGGGAAAACTATATTAATGAATATAATTCCACAGGAAGAGTATACACGGAATCAGAAAACAGGGAAGCACCTAATTATGAAGCCTTTACTTCTGATAAAAAAACCCTGAAGGACCACCTGCAATGGCAGTTGATGCTCTCTGGATTAGATAAAGATGAAGAAAAAATCGGCCATATGATCATTGGAAATCTAAACAAAGACGGTTATCTTTGCCTCGGCGTTGAAGAGATTGCCCAAAATTTCAGTTGTGATGTTGAACATGTGGAAAAAGTACTGTCAGTACTTCAAACTTTTGACCCACCAGGTGTCTGCGGCAGGGATCTTTGTGAAACTCTGCTTATCCAGGTTCATCAGCTTGGCATTGACAATGTTATTATTATTGAAATAATCAAAAATCATCTGAAAAATCTTGAAAACAGAAACAGCAAAAAAATTGCAAAAAAATTAAAGATTTCTACCGATGATGTAAGAACAGCAGTTAAGATCATTCGATATCTCGAGCCTAAACCCGGTCGCAAATTTTCAGCTGACCAGGCTGCATATATAACACCTGATATCTATGTTTACAAACATGGGGATGACTTTAAAATTGTTATGAATGATGATGGGCTGCCAAAACTTAGAATCAACAGTTTTTATAAAGATACTATTTCCAATGGCCGAAAGTTATCAAAAGATACAAAAAATTATCTCAATGAAAAAATGCAGTCTGCCTCCTGGCTTATTAAAAGTATCCACCAGCGCCAGAAAACAATATATCTTGTCATGGAGAGTATTTTGAAATTTCAAAAAGAGTTTTTTGAAAAAGGCATTGCATATTTAAGACCTCTGATTTTAAAAGATATTGCAGAAGATATAGAAATGCATGAATCCACAATCAGCCGTGTAACTACCAATAAATACACCTACACACCCCAGGGGCTTTTTGAATTAAAATATTTTTTCAACTCTTCCATTGAACGAACCGGCGGCCAGGCCATGGCATCTGCCAGTGTAAAGAATAGGATTAAACTATTAATAGAAAATGAAGACCATACTCAGCCTTTAAGTGATGATAAAATAGCAACTATTCTTCAAAACGCCAACATTAATATTGCAAGAAGAACAGTTGCTAAATACAGGAAGGTGCTTAATATATTGCCTTCCAATAAACGCAAACAACTTTAAGGAGATTTTTTTATGCAAACAACCATTACTTTCAAAAAAATTGACTCCTCAGATTCCTTAAAATCCTATGTTCATAAAAAACTGGCCAAATTTGATAAAATGTTAGACAGCCCCGGTGAAGCTTATGTTGTTTTATCCATTGAAAAGATCAGACATATTGCTGAAATAACACTTACTTGTGACAGATTAAAAATTCATGCAAAAGAAAACTCTGAAAGTATGTATTCATCCATTGACGCCCTTATGGATAAAGTAAGTATCCAAATTAAAAAACATAAAGAAAAAATCAAAAGACATATGTCCGGCAACAAACAGAGTATTAAAAATGAACCAGTGGAATCACAATTTTCAGAAAATATTGCAGACAACCCCATGCTGGACCAGATAATATTAGAAACAATTGATTATAAACCCATGGACATTGAAGATGCGTTAATTGAACTGGACTCAGGCAAACAATCGTTTTTTGTTTTCAACAATGCAAGAACTGAACAACTCAATGTTTTATATAAACACAACAATGGAAAGCTTGGATTAATCCAGCCCAGAGGATAATAAAGTTAAATGAAAATCAGCCAGTTCTTAAATAAAGACTCTATTATTGCAGATCTTAAAGCCAAAGATAAAAAAGGTGTTATTGATGAACTTGCATTGTCAATTTCAAACACCACTAAAACATCTGCAAAAACAATAGCCGAAATTCTCATGGAAAGAGAACACTTAGGCAGCACAGGTATTGGCGGCGGGATAGCTATTCCCCATGGCAAACTAAATCTTATGGAATCTATTATTATCGGCTTTGGACTCAGCAAAAAAGGAGTTGAATATGATTCCCTTGATAATAAAGCAGTCCACATTTTTTTTGTGCTGCTGACTTCGGAAAATTCTACAGGAGGACATCTTAAGGTTCTCGCCCAAATCTCCAAACTTTTAAAAACAGATGAATTTAAAAAAGGGTTATTATCTGCCCAATCTGTGAATGATATTTATGAAATCATCATGGATAAAGATGAAGATTTTTGAGTTTTTAGTTTTGAATTTGTAAAAAAAGTTTTTGAATAAAATATGCAAAAAATTTATATCATAACCGGGCTCTCCGGATCTGGAAAAACCACTGCAATCCAGGCATTTGAAGATGCTTCATATTATTGTGTGGACAATATGCCAATGGAGCTTTTGCCGAAATTCCTGGATCTGCCTTTACAGGAAAACCCAAGTATCAAGGGACTTGCCTTTGTTATGGATATGAGAAGTAAAAACTTTATCACAGATTATCCAACGGGTATCTGTTCAATTGAGGCCATGGGTATATCCATAGAGATAATATTTCTTGAAGCAGATATTGATACCCTGCTCAAAAGATTCAGCCAAACAAGGCGGCAACATCCTGTTACGAGTCAAAGAACTCTTCTGGACAGCATCAAATTTGAAAAAAAAATAATGCAGCCCATAAGGCAGACAGCCCACCACAATATTGACACAAGCAACTATAATGTTCATGAACTCAAATCCAAAATTCTAAGTCTGATTCATGGCAAGGATGAATCATACAGCCTGACAAAAATAAATATTATTTCCTTTGGATTTAAATATGGAATTCCAAACGACGCTGATCTTGTCATGGATATGAGATTTCTGGCAAACCCTTATTTTGTGCCGGAACTTAAAACTCTTGATGGAGAATCCCAGGCTGTTAAGCAATTTGTATTATCAAACAAGGAGACAAAAAAATTCCTTGAAAAATATTTAAACCTTCTTGATTATTTAATCCCTTTATACAAAAGGGAAAATAAAGCTTACCTGACATTTGCCATAGGCTGTACCGGTGGCAGACACAGGAGCGTAGCCATTGCAAGAAATATTTTTGAACATCTTAACAAAAAAGGACTCAATCCCGGGCTCATCCACAGGGATATTGACCGGGAGACATAACAGACATGACAGGAATACTTTTAGTAACACATGCAAACCTTGGAAATGCTTTAATTGAAACCGCAGAACTTATCCTTGGTGAGAGCGGGGAAAACATTGGTTTTGTATCAATTAACATCCTGGAAGATCCGGACAGTTTAAGGAAAAAGGTAAAAAAAGGAATTTCAAAGGTAAAAAATAATAATGGAGTTCTCATATTAACAGATATGTTTGGAGGAACTCCTTCCAATTTAAGCTACTCTTTCTTAGAAGAAGGCAAGGTTGAAGTAATTTCCGGTGTCAATCTTCCCATACTTTTAAAAGCCATTAACTCAAGAAAAAAGATGGATATGGAAGCCTTGACTTCAAGCCTTATTGAACACGGGAAGAGAAGCATATCCCTTGCCAGCGGAATTTTAAAAGGAACAAAAAGAGCATAATTTTTTTCCATTAAAAAGAGGAGGCAATCAATGACTATTAAATTAGGTATTAACGGGTTTGGCAGAATCGGAAGAATGATTTTCCGTACAGCATTAAATAATCCTGATGTTGAAGTGACAGCCATAAATGACCTCACTGATACAAAAACTACTGCCCACCTTCTTGAGTATGATTCTGTTCACGGCCTGCTTAACCGTTCTGTAACTACAGACAAAGATTGCCTGAATATTGATGGCAAAACAATAAAAAACTTCTCTTATAAAGACCCCGGCCAAATCCCATGGAAAGATGCCAGTGTGGATATAGTATGTGAATGTACAGGTCTTTTCAGAGATCATGAGAGTGCGTCAAAACATTTTGAAGGAGGAGCAAGAAAAATACTTATTTCAGCCCCTGCAAGCAATCCTGATATTACAATTGTCATGGGTGTCAATGATGATATGTATGACCCTGCCTCCCACAATATAATTTCCAATGCATCATGCACGACCAATTGCCTTGCGCCTGTTGCCAAGGTTCTGCTTGATAATTTCGGCATTGTTTCAGGAATGATGACAACTATACATGCTTATACCGGGGATCAGCGCATACTTGATTTTCCACATAAAGATTTAAGAAGGGCAAGGGCAGCAGGTTTGTCCATGATTCCAACAACCACAGGTGCTGCTAAAGCTGTGGCCCTTGTTCTACCTGAACTTAAAGGAAAACTAAATGGATTATCGGTCCGGGTTCCAACTCCAAATGTCTCCATGGTGGATTTTGTTGTTACTACTGAAAGCCAAGGTCTTGTAAAAGAAGATATTAACAGTGCTCTTGAGCTTGCATCAAAAGAGAATCTAAAGGGCATATTAGGATATTGTGATACTCCTCTGGTTTCCATTGATTTCAACTCAAATCCTTTGTCTTCCATAGTTGATGCAGAGTGTACCGATGTCATCAACGGCAACATGGTTAAAATTTATTCATGGTATGATAATGAGGCAGGATATTC
>JBDLIV010000042.1:0-10440 GCA_039714675.1 Thermodesulfobacteriota bacterium | reverse complement strand
TTCCAAGTTAAAAGACGAATTATAAAATTTTAAAAATAAATTCGTGTCATTATTTAGACTGTTTAAAATTCGATAATTTTGATATATTGCTCTTTCATAATTATGCAATTCAAATTTAAAAATAAGGATATAATTTAAGCATGAAAGTTGGAATTATCGGTCTGCCCCAGACAGGCAAAAAAACACTGTTTCAGATTTTAACAGGACATGAGATCACAGAACCTTCAAAAGCCTTTAAACCGGTGCCCGGCAGTGCAGACATTCTTGATTCAAGATTTAATCAGCTTGTTGAGATGTATGAACCCAAAAAAAATGTAAAAGCAAGAATAGAACTTGTACTGCTTCCAAAAATGGAAGCGGAAACCATATCCAAAGGTGAAATCTTTAAGGATATTGCTGACATGGATGCAATCTGCCATATTGTCCGTGCATTTGAAGATGATGCCATATACCATGCCCAGGGCTCTGTGGAGGCATTACGGGATTTTGAGATGGTTAATGCCGAGCTTGTCATGCATGATCAGATGTTTGTGGAAAAACGCATTGAACGTCTTGAAGCAATGGTCAAGAAAATCAAGGATGAAGATCAGCAGAAAGAACTTGTATTGATGAACAGGTTAAAGGAATATCTTGAAGAAGAAAAACCGTTGCGCCTGATTGAATTGACAGATGATGAAGAGAAGATGATCAGAAGTTATCCTTTTATCACAAGAAAAAAACTTGTCATTGCTGTGAATGTCTCTGAAGATGACCTTGAAAATAAAGCCCTTCTTTCCTCATTCAAAGAGAGTTGTGAAACCAATGATATAGAAGTCATGCTTGTTTCAGCAAAGGTAGAATCTGAGATTGCAATGCTGGACAGTCAGGAAGAGAAAGATGAATTCCTTGAAGATCTCGGTATTAAGGCAACTGCTCTTGAAAGCCTCACAAAGCTCTGCCTGAAATCATTAAATCTGATATCTTTTTTTACGGTTGGAAAAGATGAAGTAAGGCAGTGGCTTGTTAAAAAAGAGGCAAAAGCACCAACTGCAGCAGGAGTAATCCATTCTGATCTTGAAAGAGGTTTTATACGTGCTGAAGTATTCAAATATCAAGAATTGATAGAATCAGGCAGTGAAGCAGAACTCAAAAAAAATGGTCAGATCTATGTCCAGGGCAAAGATTATACTGTTGAAGATGGAGATATTTTAAATATCAGATTTTCTGTGTGACTTTTTACCAGTCACCAGCAGGTCTTACAACAGGTTGAGTGCCAAGCTTCTCTTTTAATAAAGCAAAATCTTTTTGAGCTTCATTTTTATCTGCATAATTTCCAGACCTTACCAGGTACCAGCTCTTATCCATGGAGTCTCTCAAAATTAAGACCCTTGAATCAAAACCCATGTTGATTAATCTTGTCTTCATTTTACCGGCATTGGCTTTATTTAAAAAAGCCCCTGTCTGAATTGCATATCCTGAGTTCTGAGGATTTGTGTCTTTCATATGCTTTATTGGTGTGGATTTTTTTTTCTTGGAGGCATCAAAATTTGTTGTTGTTTTATCTATCTTAGCTAATTTATCCTTTGCATAGGCATTTTGAGAATCATATTTTATGGCTTCTTTATATGTTTCAATGGCTTTGGCAGTATTCCCCTTTTGGGCAAGAAGATCTGCCTTGTAACAGATTGCCCAGTAAAAATCGGGTTTTAGACTCAGTGTTCTTTCAAGATCATCAAGGGCCTCATCATCTTTATCAAGTTCGGCAAGGCATAAAGCCCTGTTAAAATAAGCCACATAATTTTCAGGTGTCATTGCAAGCTCAATATCATAGTTTTCAATAGCTTTTGCGTATTCTTTTTTGTAATACCATGCAACGCCAAGATTACTGTAAAGACCTTTTAGTTCTGGAAATAACTCTTTTGCAGTTTGAAAATCCTTAATTGCAAGATCAAATTCTTGCTGTTTCATATAAGTAACACCGCGGTTTTTATATGCATCTGCATGGCCGGGAGCAAGTTCAATCAGCTTTGAAAATACATCAATGGCCTTTTGATATTGGCCCTGTTTAAAAAGAAGAACTCCATTATCAAATATCTCTTCTTGGGTTTGAGCAAAGATACCTGTGCAGAGCAGTAAGGACGTTAGAATTAAAAATGATATTTTTTTCACAATGGTATTCCCTGTTATTTGTTTTATTCAATCTTTTATACTATATTAATATTTATGCTAAATTCAATAAAAAAATATTTAAAAAAGGCAAAAGAAGAAGCAACTCGGGAATATCCATTAGAAACAATATCTAATGAGTCATACGAGATAAATAAAACTAAACCGTGGACTGGTGTAGATCTTGATGGAACACTTGCATATTATAATAGATCATCCTCTTCTGATGTGATTGGAGAACCAGTGCCTGCCATGATGGCTTTTGTTAAAAAAATGATTAATCATGGCATAAGGGTCAAAATTTTTACTGCAAGGGTTACGGATCCTGAACAATTGCCTGTAATCAGAACCTGGCTTAAAGAGAATGGATTGCCGGAGCTTGAAATAACAAATGTAAAAGATTATTATATGCACAGAATTTATGATGACCGGTGTATTCAGGTGGAAAAAAATACCGGCCGTCTTATTACTGATTGATTTTTTTAATCATTTTTAAAGCTTTCTTGTTGGCAGGGTCTAACAAGAGTGCATGGTCATACTTATCAAGTGCTTTATACAGGATACCCTGTTGATAATATAAATCTGCAAATACAACTTTGATACTGGCATCCCCGGGAAGTTTGGCTTCGGCTCTTTTTATAACGTGCATGGCATTGCTAAGATCGTTGTGTTTTTTGAAAAACCAGTAGATTTTTAAGAAATACGACCTTGTAATTTGATTTTGATGTCTGCCTGAAAGGGACTGCTTAACCTGCATGTTTTCAATCATATCAAGTGTATCAAGATATCGATCAACTGCTTTTTCAAACTTGCCGGTATCATACAAAAATTGTGCAAAAGCAATGGATGCCGCTGGAATATCCGGAACAGCCTTTTCCATCTCATCTTCAGTGATACCATTGACAATCATTGCAGTTAAAACTCTGTCAATGAGTTTTTCATCAAGAATCAAAGCTTTTTTGATATATTTCAGCGCCTGATCACTCTTTTTTCTGGCAAACAGCCAGGTTCCATATTGAAAAGTGTATTCTGCACGGCTTTTGTCATATAGCATGCTGTTTTTAAAGGCAATACCAGCTTTTTCCGGTTCTTTCTGCATTGCAAGAAAATTTGCAAATCGGTTCAAATGCCTTGGATTTAAAGGATCAAGATTTAAAGAATTTAAAAACAGATTCCGTGATTTTTCAATATCATTTAAAAACCAGGCAGTATTGGCGTTTAAATATTTATAATCAGCATGCAAAGGATCAAAGCTTGATGCAGTTTCAGCAATATTATCTAGTTTTTTCATTATTTCTGAAGGAGTCTCAGTGCTCATTGTGTAATTTTTAATATTTGAATAATAAAACTGCCCAAGTAAATTTGAAATATTATAAACAAAAATACCCGTAAAAAGAGTAAAGGCTAAAACCGCAGCCCCTGTTTTAAGAAATTTTGATTTTACAGGCTCTAACCTTGTTGCTCTGCTCCCTTTTCTTATGCCTGTGTTTGCTGCACTTACTGCAACACCTGCAATAAAAAAGAACCACAATCCATTTGCTCCGATGTGCATATTAAAGTCAGTAAAACTGTGCAGTAAAATCGATGTCATTGCAGTAATACTGCCGATATATATGTAAATGGAAAAACCATCCCGCCGGTTTATAAATATTTTATATGTTTTATAAAAAAGAGTCAGTAAAAAGATTGCTGCAAGCCCGAAGCCTATAATTCCTCCCTCAGCAAGCAGCTCGAGATAATCATTATGTGCATGGCTTAAAAACAGTTCACTTTTAAGGGATCTGTGCAGAGGATAAACATGTGGGAACGTCCCTATTCCCGAGCCTGTAAGTTTATAGCTGTCAATCATTTCCTGGCTGTCTTTCCAGAAGTCAAGCCTTGCTTCATAGATAACACCCTGGGCATTTTTAAGCTTTGCAAATCTTTCAATAATCTGATCCCAGCCAAACCATCCGATACACAAAGCTGACAGCATGATAACCCCGATAATAAGTGTTGTATTGCCCCTGCTGATTTTTCGCTGCAAAAGAAAAATTGTAAACACTATAAGAGAGAGACAGGTGCTTATCATGGCACCCCTTGAGAGGCTGACAAAAATTGAAATAATAATTAACAGGGCAGATGCCCCTATAAGAATATGGATATTTGCCTTTTCCTGGCTGAATATTTCAGCAATCCCCTTTATAAGCGAAGTGTTTTGTATCCTTGGCCTGTAAAAAAGGAAAAGCCCGAGTACCACAGGGAATATTAATTCCATCAGACCGGCATAGTGATTATGGTTTACATAGGGACCAACTACAATGGAGTTGTCAGGAGTATATCTGAACCACAATGCCATATCCTGGGTCATATAAAATTGAAGTATGGACGAAAAGGCTAACAGCCCTCCAAACAATGCGATTATAAAAATTGTACTCTGGAAAACGCCCCTGTTTTTTAAAAGCTGAACCGTCAATATAAAAAATAATACATAGGTGGAGTACCTCATGAATTCGGACAGAGTGGCTTTTGGATTCAAAGAGAGGCATGCCCATGAATTAACACCTGCAAGAAAATTATTCCCCTGATAAATTTCAGAGGCCTGGGGAGATAAAAATTCAATAACAGACAAAGGCAGCGGAACCAATTGAAAAAGGATATATAAAAGGAACAAAAGCAGGGGAATCAAGCCGGGGACATGGTATAACTCTTTATTATGCTTAAAAATATAGATGAAAAATGATAATAGAGACAGGCTGACACATATTTCCATGACAGCATATGACCAGGTTTCAGTTGTTCCAAAAGCCAGGGGTGCAAAAATAATAGAAAAGAAAAACAGATTTTTTGAAAGCTTAAGGGACATGACCATTATGAGTCTGATGAATAGTAATAATCACCATAATTATAATAATAACCGCTTTTCTTTGCATTGAAGCGGTTCAACACAAGTCCTGTGACAGGAGCATTTATCTCTTTTAACTGCTTCAGCCCCTTGCCAAGCATTTCATATGTTGTTTTGCCAGCCCATGTTACAAGTATAATTCCATCTACATGGCTGCTCAAAATGAGCGGGTCTGTGACACTTGCAAGGGGAGGAGAGTCAATAATTATCATATCATATTCATTGGAATAATCTTTGAGCATATCTTGAAGCCGCATGGAGCTTAAAAGTTCAGAAGGGTTGGGCGGCAGAGGGCCGGCAGTAATAATATCCAGGTTTTCAGTAGAAGTCTGCTTTCTGTTTTCATTTTTTTCAGAAATACCGGCAAGAAAAGAACTGATACCGGCAGTGTTTTCAAGGTTGAAATTTTTATGCTGAACAGGACGTCTCATGTCAGAATCAATTAATAAGACTTTTTTTCCAGTTTCAGCTATAGCTGCAGCAAGACAGGCACTGATGGATGACTTGCCTTCGCCTGGCGCTACACTGGTAATTAAAAGTATTTTCGGGGGGGTATCAGCAGAAGAGAGAAGAATAGATGTCCTGATACCTTTAAAACTTTCAGAAATCGTGGAGCCTGTCTGCCCCAGTACATTTTCAACAATTGTCTCTTTACTGCTTTTTAAGATATCAATGGTGCCGATAACCGGGATATCAAATTTTTCTTCAACATTTTCAGGGCTTTTAACTGTATTATCAAGGTATTCAAAAAAGAAGGCAAGCCCTATACCGCCAAAAAGACCCAGAATGATTCCCAGCAGGATATTTCGTTTTTTCCTCGGCGATGATGGTCTTTCAGGGAAGCTTGCCTGTTCTATGATCCAGACATTCACAGCCTGGCTCTTTTCTGTAATGCCGCGCTCTTTCATCTTTTTAACAAGTGCATCATAAAGATAACGGTTTGTCTCCACCTTTCTTTGAAGTATTCCAAGCTGGATAGATTTTTCTCCAAGCCTTGCTGCTTCAAATTTGGTCTGGTCAAGAAGTTTTTTCAAATCACTTTCATTGGATTTTGCAAGCAGGTATTCGTTTTTAATTGTTTTTACAGCTTTTTGAAGTTCGCTGTTTTTTTTGTCTTTCAGGGTTTGAAGTTCATTTTTTGCTGCAATCATCTTAGGATGCTTATAGCCGTATTTTTTGGATAGTTCTGATACCTTCTGGTCTGCAGCAAGAATTTTTTTGTTGATTGAATCCACAGATATGTCTTTAGCAATCACAGGGATGGTTTCAAGCTGGTGCTGTTTGGCATTTGTAATCTGGTTATACACTGCTATGAGTTCTTTCATCTTTGTCTCTGCAGCAGTAAGCTTGGAGGAGAGTTCAGAGAGGCGTTCAGGCAGCACAGCAACCCTGTTTTCTATGGTAACAATATTGTGCTTTTTCTTATATGCATGCAGATCTTTTTCAGACTCTTCAAGTTTTACTCTCTGGATTTCAGCCTTTTTTTTCATCCATCCAATGCTGTATCCGGAAACCTCCATCTGCATATCAATCAATTCATCTATGTAAGCTTGTGCAACAAAATTGGCAATTTTTTTGGCAAGGGCAGGGTTGTCAGATATATAACCAATCCGAAGGATTTTTGAATTTTCAACAGGTTCAACAGAGATTCCTGCTTTTATTATATTTTCAAGTTTTTCTGCTTTTGTTAAAGGGACTTTATTCTGTGGTATCTTTTTTTTAATGGTTTCACCTGAAGAGGAGAAAATTTTTTCTATTCCCACTGCACTTTTAAGAGCAAGATACTGATCCTTGATCCAGGCTTTTAAACCGCCAATATATGATTTTTTCTCTTCTTTATTGATAAAAAATGAATCATATATCTTATCAGGGTTGAGGTTTTTCACTGCCTGTTTTATTACAGCAGCACTTTTTATCAACTGGGTCTGGGTTTCGGCAAATGCAGGGTCATATCCTGTGTATCTGTAACCGCCTGTAAATTCTCTTGCAGTATTTTTCTCTATCATTACCTTGGCTGCAGATCTGTACATGGGGGTGGCAGTAAAAGTTGCAATGATTACTGTCAGCAGAGTTATAACAAAAAATGTAAAAATCATGCCTTTACGTTTGCTTATAACCCGCAGATAATCTCTTAAGTGAATCTCTTTTTCATCCATATTTTTAAAAGAAGCTTTCCGGCACAACAATTACATCATCGGGAAGTATGGGTTTATCCATATTAACGTTTTCCAATACCTGTTTTTCACCATTTACAAGCCTGATAATATTCACCTTGCCTTTTGCTGCTATTTTGGAAAAGCCTCCTGCCATTGCGACTGCTTTAATAACAGTAAGGCCCTGCTCGAATTGATAGGAATCAGGTTTTTTAACTTCGCCTGATATATAATATGTTCTGGCTTTGTCTATATATATGCTGTCATGATCCTGAATCAGGATATTCAGTGAAGTATCTCCTTTTTTAATAAGTCTTTCAAGATCAAGCCTGATATGCTCTGGTTTTTTTTCTGAATCAGTGGTTCTTTTGATTGTGGCAGTTGAACCTGCATCAGGTGTTAAACCACCTGCCGTGGATATAAACTCTAAAAAAGTTATTTTGCCCCGTAATTCATATTGGCCGGGTTTTTTGATCTGCCCCAGAATGATTGCCTTTTTACTTCTATGTTCAGCAATAAAAACATCTACCTGTGGGTTTACAAGGTATCCATCTGCAAACAGATCTTCTATTTTTGATGAGACCTGTGAAACTGTTAAATTTTTTACATTGATCTCTCCAAGCAGGGGAACCCTTATAGCCCCGTCAGAGCTTACCCTTACAGTTGTTGACAGATCTTCATTCTCATATACATGAATATCCAGCACATCACCTTTGCCAATGGTATATTCCTCTGCCCACAATGTCACAGGCGCGGCAAGTAAAAAAAGAGTTATAAAGTATTTTAAAAAAGGGTGTTTCATTATTGTTAAAACTGAATGGCTGTCCTGAAAAAGAAATTATTCTGATCATAGGAATAATAGTCTATATCTGAATCATTTTTATAGTAAAAATATCCAAGATTAAATTTAAGCCAGTTTTTGGCTTCAAAACTCAGTGCCGGGCCAATTCCATATAAATCATCCTCCCTGTCAACACCATTATAATCGTTATTTTCATATAAAGCATTCAGAGTGCCTGACCATTTTTCAGTGAAACGCTGCACCAGACTTAGAGTAATACCTGTTGAAAGAAAACTTGATGCAGCCTCCATATCTGATTCATTAAATCTTCTATGTACGTTTAGCCGCAGCTCCCGCTTCTGGGTAAAATTATGCCTGGTTTGAACTTCCATGGAAAAAGCGTCTTGATTGTTTTCACTTGACAGGTCAAAATCTTTATCAATATAACCCAGTTTAAGAGTGCCTCTTGTCTTGGCTGTCACATCCCAGTTTATACCACCATAGTATCGGTTTTCTACACTGTCAAATGTTGAGCTGGAGTCAAAATCAATATCTGAATACTCATACTCTGCAAACAGTGAAGTTTTGGGCCAGAATTTATAAAAAACAGATACTCCAATGGAATTATCCTGTCTGTCCCTGTATAAAACCTCATCTTCCTTATAATCAAGATTGTAATTTGAATATTGCAGCTGCAGTTTTAACTTGTCAGATGGAGTAACATAAGTTGTTATAAAGTCAAAAAGATTATCTTCATGCTTGTAAAAGGTGTTTGTAATACCATTGCCTGCGATTTCCTCTTTACTGTTAAAAAGATCAATCAAATCAAAAGAGAGACCTGAATCAAAATTATATTGAAAAAACCCTTCTGCCCTGTGATTTGTATGGTCGTCTCCGGAAGAATCAGAATAAAATACAAATTCAGGGGAGTATAAAGCATAAGCTTGATACCGTCTTGCAGTTTCAGGCTTGATGCGGCTCAGCTGAAGCCCGCCGGGAGCTGTAGTAGTGGTATCAATGGAGAGCATTTTTGTTCTGTTTGCAGGAAAGGCAATCCAGATTCCCGGTGCAATAGTTGTGATAAAACTGCTCTGCTTATTTGATTTGGTTGCAAACATATTGTCAGTGTAGAGTTCTTCAAAAAGCAGGAACGGATGATAGTTGCCTGCTTTTTTACCAAAAACTTCTGCACCAATTCCTTTTTCTTCTTTTTGAATACCTTGTTTTGATTGACCAGTGGATATGGTATCGTTTCCAGCATATAAATACTGGCTTAAAAAAAATATACAAAAAACAGTAAGAAAAAATCCTGTTAAATTTCTTTTATATTGCATTTTTGTTTTTACTTTCCATATAAAATTAAAAAAAGTGAATACTGACATTATCTGTGTGTTGCAGGAAGTATGTTGTTATCTATGTTGGACTTGATCTTGAAAATTGTGGCGGTTTAGGTGGCGATTTTACAGGATCCGGCATTTTGTTAACAGGTTCAATATATCCCAGGCCTAACTCCTGCAGACATTGAGATTGAACAAAATCATCCCTGGAAAACAGGGGTTCTCCAAGGGAAGATAAAGCATCCTTACTTGCTTTTGCAAAGATCTGCTTATTGATTCCATATCTGGTTGTATACATGCAGAGCTGATCCAGATCTGGTGCACCACCGTTGCTTACGATGCTTTTAATAACAGAGTATGGGTTGTATTTAAGATCAACAGCAATTTTCATCACCTGGTGTGCCGGGGCGTTATTAACCACTATTGCCTGTTTGATAGCTTTGTCAAGAACATTCTCTTCAGAAGAGGTATTGATCGTTGCCTTTCCTTGAAGAAGCGCCTGTACGAATTCTGGCTCCCAAGCCTTATTATTTTCTTCTGCAAAACCATGGCTGGCAAAAAAACCTATCCCGATTATAAAAAACAGGCTGGTCAACAATAAATTTTTCATTAGTCTCTCCTGCTTACAGGTTGTATGTATCCTTTATAATTCAATAGCCTCTTTAATTTGCAAAAAACGTTTAGACTATATATATAAAAAATCACTATTACAACCATAAAATGGTGTTTTTTTGGTTTTTTTTGATAAAAAATGATAGATATCAGAAAAAATCCAACCCGGCCCCCGGTATCACAATTAATTTTTCACACCTCACACCTCATAACCCATAGCCTGAGTCTGATACAGTCCTGCATATTTTCCGTTTTTCGCCATTAATTGCGAATGTGTTCCCTGTTCAATAATCTCACCTTTATCAAGAACAATAATTTTATCTGCCATTTTAACAGTAGAGTATCTATGGCTGATTATCAAAGCTGACCGGCCCTTTATAAGTTTTTTAAGCCTGGAAAAAATATTCATCTCAGTTTCAGGGTCAAGTGCGCTTGAAGGTTCGTCAAGAATAACAAATTCAGCTCCTCTGAAAAAAGCTCTTGAAATTGCCATCATCTGCCACTGTCCAATGCTCAATTCCTCACCAT
>JBDLIV010000041.1:0-10530 GCA_039714675.1 Thermodesulfobacteriota bacterium | reverse complement strand
AACAAAGAAATTATCAAACCTCCCATCTCTAATGTTGGTGTAATTGGGTGGATTAAGGAAAATTTATTCTCCACTCCTTTAAATACAATTTTAACCATCTTTATTGTCAGTATCTTATGGTTTTCAATTATTCCTTTTTTACAATGGGCATTAATTGACTCCTGCTGGCTTCCAGACTCTAATTGCAAAGAGACAAACGGGGCATGCTGGTCAATCATTACAAGTAATTATAAGGTTATACTTTTTGGATTTTATCCCCAGGATATCTTGTGGCGCCCCATAACTTCTATTATTATGCTTGTATCACTGCTCATTGTGAGTCGAAATAGAAATTTATGGAATGCATATCTTGGATATTCCTGGCTTGCCGGGCTGATAATCATGGGAGTATTATTAAAAGGTGGTATTTTCGGGCTTGAAGCTGTTGATATTGAAAAATGGGGTGGAATTATCCTTACACTGCTTTTATCAGTGTTTGGTTTGACAACAGCATATCCTATAGGCATTTTACTTGCTCTTGGACGGCAGTCAAAAATGCCTGTCATAAAAACATTCTGTGTTTTTTATATTGAGCTTATACGCGGTGTTCCTTTAATTAGTCTGCTATTTATGTCTTCTGTGGTCTTTCCTCTGTTTTTACCTGAAGGGGTATCAATAAATGGAATTTTAAGAGCCCAGGTTGCAATCATTATGTTTACAGCAGCATATATCGCTGAGGTTGTGCGGGGCGGATTGCAGGGAATGAATAAAGGTCAGTTTGAAGCAGCAGATTCCCTTGGATTAAATTACGCCCAGACCATGAGACTGATTATACTTCCCCAGGCACTGAAAATTGTTATACCTCCTTCTGTAAGTATTTTAATTTCTGCTTTTAAAGACACCTCACTGGTTGTTATAATAGGTTTGTATGATTTATTAAAGACAACCCAGTCAACACTGTCAGATCCAAAATGGATGGGATTTTCAGCAGAGGCTTATATATTTATTGCCATAATTTATTTTGTATGCTGTTTTTTTATGTCTAACTACAGCAGAAAACTGGAAAAAGAACTTGATACAGGTTTATAATTATTAACACCTTTTTTATTAAAGAGATTATTTATGAACAAAGAAGAAGAATCAAAGGTTGATATATCAGATAAAAAGACAGTAATTGAAATCATTAATATGCACAAATGGTATGGTGATTTCCATGTTTTAAACAATATTAATCTCAATGTTAAAAAAAGTGAACGTATTGTTGTATGCGGGCCGTCAGGTTCTGGTAAATCAACTTTGATAAGATGTATAAACAGGCTTGAAGAACATCAGAAGGGTAAGATCATTGTTGATGGCATAGAGCTTACCAAGGATCTTAAAAATATTGAAAAGGTAAGATCTGAAGTAGGAATGGTTTTTCAGCATTTTAATCTGTTCCCCCATCTCACTATTGTTGAAAACTTAACAATAGGGCCTATCTGGGTTAGAAAAATTCCTAAAAAAGAGGCTGAAGAGACTGCAATGTATTATCTTGAAAAAGTCCAGATTGCAGAGCAGGCAGCAAAGTTTCCAGGACAGTTATCAGGTGGGCAGCAGCAGAGAGTTGCTATTGCAAGAAGTCTCTGCATGAAACCCAATATTATGCTGTTTGATGAGGCAACATCAGCCCTTGACCCTGAAATGGTAAAAGAGGTTCTTGATGTTATGATAAGCCTTGCAAAAGATGGAATGACCATGATTGTTGTAACTCACGAAATGGGTTTTGCAAAAAGTGTCGCCCACAGGGTTCTTTTCATGGATGAAGGAGCTATAGTTGAAGAAAACGACCCTGTAGAATTTTTTGACAATCCACAAAATGACAGAACTAAACTATTTTTAAGCCAGATTCTTCATTAGGTTTAGAAATCTTTGAATAATATTCAGTTTGATCATATATCACCAATTTCTGTGTTTTTAATTATATAGAATCAAAAAAAGAGTTATCAGGAATGCTTCTTGCATAACTAAAAATAAATTGAATTAAAATTAGGTAAATTAAAAAAAATATTAAATGTGTTGATGATGAAAATTATAAAATATCCTCCTCAATTGTTGAAAAGTCAGGCTTTTCAATATTTAATGTTTGATTTTAAGAAGAGTGAGAATTGAATACGGTTCAAGCCCCTGTGACAAATATTGTCCTTGACATTGCAAAAAATTGTAACTAAGAGTAGGATTGTTATGAAAAAAAGAATAAAAATATGGTTTCATTCAGGATCCACTTCCGACATCAAGGAAGTTACCCTCAATAAAAAAGTTTTAGGATCTGCCTTTTTAATAATTATATTTGCAGTTGTTGGGGCATCCTTTGTTGGATATGACTACTATTGTCTTAAAAAGAATTCATTTGATACTACAATTTTAAATCAGACTATCAGTAAGCAAACCTGTGAAATTAAAAATCAGAGAAGTCAAATCCAGAGCTTTGCTGATAAAATTGAAATTTTAAAAAACAGGGTTGGTGATCTCTCTAAATTTGAAAAGAAGGTAAGACTTATAGCAGATATTAAGCAGACCAGTGGTTCAAGCGGTTTGTTTGGCATCGGCGCCATTTCGCAGAGTGAGCTTGATCTGGACATGCCTCTGGAAGAAGAGCATAATACTCTTATACGTGAAATGCATGAGCAGGTTAGTCAGATGGAGCATGTTACTAAAACACAAGTGCTTGATTTTACAAATCTTATTAAGGAACTTGAACAAAAAAGAAATCTTTT
The DNA here is from genome assembly GCA_039714675.1 of Thermodesulfobacteriota bacterium. GTDB lineage: Bacteria > Desulfobacterota > Desulfobacteria > Desulfobacterales > Desulfobacteraceae > Desulfobacula. The sequence continues at coordinate 7,798 of JBDLIV010000041.1, read as the reverse complement.
TGCGTCAACACCATCCATTAGACCAGTTAAAGGATGGATCTCTTCCAGATTTGGATATCGAAAATCTCCTTTTACAGGACGAAAAGAGTTTCATTCAGGATTAGATATTGCAACTAAAAGTGGAACCAAACTTGTTGCAACAGCCAACGGCAGAATTTCATATGCTGCCAGGAAAGGGTATATTGGTAATCTGGTTATAATTGACCATGGGTTTGGTATGGTCACCAAGTATGGACATTTGAAAAAAATTCTTGTCAAAAGGGGTCAAAAAGTCAAAAGAGGTGATGTAATAGGCCTTATCGGCAATACTGGAAGAAGCACAGGCCCCCATGTACATTATGAAGTTAGAGTTAATGGCACACCTGTAAATCCTTTAAAATACATCCTCAATTAGCGCCTATCTGAAAATTTATGTAGAATGAGAATTTATCTTTACTATTCCTCTTTTTCTTAAAATAAATTTTTTTGTTTTGATTTTTCAAATTAATGCCTATATTTATTGAACTGTTTTTGAAAACATGAGATATTTATAATTCAAAACTAAAAATTTAAAATTAAACAACAGGTTGATTATACATGGTATTCAATTTTTTTACTAAGATTTTTGGATCAAATAATGACAGGATTTTAAAATCACTTAACCCAATTGTTGAGAAAATCAATGAGCTTGAACCTCAAATGCAGGCATTGTCTGATGAAGAAATCGCTCAAAAAACAATGGAGTTTAAAGGGAGAGTTAAAAAAGGTGAGACTCTTGATAATATTCTGCCAGAGGCCTTTGCCCTTGTAAGGGAAGCCTCTGTCCGAGCCCTTGGATTACGTCATTTTGATGTGCAGCTTATTGGGGGTATTGCCCTTCATAATGGAAGCATTGCAGAGATGAAAACCGGTGAAGGAAAGACATTGATGTCCACCCTTGCTGCATTTCTTAATGCTTTGTCAGGAAAAGGGGTGCATATTGTTACAGTAAATGATTACCTTGCAGAACGTGATGCCAAATGGATGGCACAAATATATAATTTTCTTGGGCTTAGCGTCGGCGCTATCCTCCATGATATGAATGATCAAGAGAGAAAAGATGCCTATGATTCAGATATAACCTATGGAACAAATAATGAATTTGGGTTTGATTATCTAAGGGATAATATGAAGTTTGATAAAGAATCCCTTGCCCAGAAAAATTTAAACTTTGCCATTGTGGATGAAGTTGACTCTATACTTATTGATGAAGCAAGGACTCCTTTGATTATTTCAGGGCCTGGGGAAAAATCCACTGGTTTCTACACACAGGTTAATACTATTATTCCAGCCTTTAAAAAAGATACAGACTATACCATTGATGAAGAGGCAAAAAGTGTTGCTTTAACAGAAGACGGCATTGCCAAGGGCGAAGGCCTCCTTAAAGTTGACAATTTATATGATCCTTCAAATATTGAAATACTTCATCATCTGAATCAGGGATTAAAAGCTCATACACTTTTTAAAAAAGATACAGATTATATTGTTAAAAACAATCAGGTTGTTATTGTTGATGAGTTTACAGGTCGTCTGATGACAGGAAGACGTTACAGTGAAGGCCTTCACCAGGCACTTGAAGCAAAAGAAAATGTTAAAATAGAAAATGAAAATCAGACTCTTGCTTCCATTACATTCCAGAATTTTTTCAGGATGTATGATAAATTATCTGGCATGACCGGTACTGCTGAAACTGAAGCTCCTGAGTTTAAAAAAATATACAATCTTGATGTTCTGGTGGTACCTACACATATGGACATGATCCGTGAAGATTTTCCTGATCTGATATACAAAACAAAAAAAGAGAAATATGATGCAGCCATAAAAGAGATAATCAGACTTTACAAAAAAGGTCAGCCTGTTCTTGTGGGAACTATCTCCATTGATGTTTCAGAGGATATGAGCAAAAAGCTTAAGAAAAAAGGTATCAAGCATAATGTTTTAAATGCAAAGCATCATAAGGCAGAAGCTGAAATTGTCGCCAATGCAGGGCAGAAGGGTGCTGTTACCATCTCCACCAATATGGCAGGGCGTGGTACTGATATTGTTTTAGGAGATGGGGTAAAAGAGCTTGGCGGACTTCACATCTTAGGTACTTCCCGCCACGAATCAAGACGGATTGATAACCAGCTTCGAGGTCGATCCGGTAGACAGGGAGATGAGGGAACCTCAAGATTTTATCTCTCTTTGGAGGATGAACTTTTAAGAATATTCGGCGGAGACCGTATCCATGCAGTTATGGATAAACTTGGCATTGAAGAAGGTGAACATATTGAACACTCTTTTATCAGCAAGGCCATTGAAAATGCCCAGTCAAAGGTTGAAGGTCACAACTTTGAAATAAGAAAGCACCTGCTTGAGTATGATGATGTGATGAATCAACAAAGGGAAGTTATATATGAACAGAGGCGGAAAGCTTTAATGGAAAGCAATCTAAATCCTTTGGTTATGGAGATGGTTGAGGATTTAATCTATGATATAGTTGATGAATTTACCATTGAAAAAACTCCTCTCAAACAGTGGGATTTATCTGGGTTTGAAAAAAGAGTTAAAAAAATATTTAACTATGCTCCTGACCTTAAGACTGCCATTGATGAAAATTACAGTCCCCAACAACTCTCTGAATCTCTTTTTGATAAATTAAAAGAGATTTATCAGCAAAAAGAGGCATCCATAGGCTCTGATATTACAAGACAAATTGAAAAACATATCATTCTTCAAACTGTTGATACTCGCTGGAAAGAGCATCTTCTATCCATGGATCATTTAAAAGAAGGTATCGGGCTTCGTGGATATGCCCAGCAGGATCCTCTGCGGATTTACAGAAAAGAGGGCTTTGATATGTTCCAGGGCTTAATGGAAAGAGTCAAAGAAGAGATAGTAGCTATTTTATTTAAAATTCAGGTTTCCGCTCCATCCCAAGTGGAAGAGATGAAAAAACAGGAGCAGGAGGATCTCTCTTTTTCCCATTCAGATGGATCAAGCATAAAGCAACCGGTACAAAGGAATTCCAAAAAGATAAAAAGAAACGATCCCTGTCCCTGTGGAAGCGGTAAAAAATATAAAAAATGCTGTCTGTAATAACCTGGTACTTGTCAAATCAAAAAAGGTTTCTTTAATAGAGAATTTGAGCGAATTTATGATTTGAATAGGGATATTTAAGACAATGACATCATCTGATACCAAAACAAAAAAAAGAATTTCATCTAAATCAAAAGATGGTACTCCTCCTTTATATAAAGTCATTTTGCACAATGACGACTATACCAGTATGGAGTTTGTTGTAACAATTCTGATGAATGTTTTTGGAAAATCACTTGAAAAATCAACTCAAATGATGCTTAATATACATAATAGAGGAAAAGAAATTTGTGGTATCTATCCAAGACAGATTGCAGAGACAAAGGTGGAAACCGTGCATAATCTGGCTGCAAACAAAGGCTTTCCTTTAAAGAGTACAATGGAGAAGGAGTAACTAATGATTAGTAAAGAACTCAGTACAACCCTGGGGTTTGCCGTACGGGAAGCAAAGAAGCGAAGACATGAGTATGTTTGTGTCGAGCATGTTCTTTATGCAATCCTTAACCATGAAACAGGTGCCAGGACCATTACAGAATGTGGCGGCAGTCCTGAACATATAAAAAATGAGCTTGAAAATTTTTTCGATAAAAATTTAAGCAGAATTGATACAAAAGACGAATATGTATTACAGCAGACCATAGGATTCCAGCGAATGATACAACGAGCTATCAACCAGGCCAGATCTGCTGAAAAAACAGAAGTTAACCTCGGGGACATTCTTGCATCTATTTTTCAGGAAAAAGATTCCCATGCCGCATTCTATCTCGAGGCTGAAGGGATTACCCGCCTTGATGTGTTAAAATATATTTCACATAGTGCTGCACCAGTGAGAAAAGAGAGCACACAGCAAACTCCTGCAAAAAAGGGATTAAAACATCCAAGCAGAAAAGCAAAACCTCAAAAAAAGAAAGATCCTCTTGAAACTTTTACAACAAATCTGTTGAAAAAGGCTCAGGAAAATAAAATTGATCCACTTATAGGACGAATAAATGAGATGGACAGGCTCATGCAGATTCTGTGTCGCAGAAGAAAAAACAATCCTATTCTCGTGGGTGATCCAGGAGTTGGAAAAACAGCAATTGCCGAAGGCCTTGCCATTCAAATCAATGATAAACTTGTGCCGGATCTTTTAAGTAATTGTGAATTATTCTCCCTTGATATGGGGACTCTGCTTGCCGGGACAAAATATAGAGGGGATTTTGAACAGCGGCTTAAAGATGTTATTAATGCTCTTGAGTCCAAAGAGAATGCTCTGCTGATAATAGATGAAATTCATACTGTTGTGGGGGCAGGGGCTACCAGCAGCGGTTCCATGGATGCCTCAAATATTTTAAAACCTGCTCTCTCTTCAGGAGATTTAAAATGTATTGGTACTACAACCTATGAAGAGTATAAAAATCATTTTGAAAAAGATAGGGCTTTTTCAAGAAGATTTGAAAAAATTGAAGTTTCAGAACCAACTGTTGAAGAGACCACTCAAATTCTTATCGGGCTTAAACCTTATTATGAAGAGCATCATGGATTTAAGTATACAGCACAGACCATAGAGGCTGCTGCATATCTTTCTGATAAATATATCAATGACAGGCTTTTGCCGGACAAAGCCATTGATGTTATTGATGAAACAGGTGCCTATCTGAGACTTAAGGGAAAGGGCAATCGAAAAACCATAAGCCCCAAAGATATTGAAAAAATTGTTGCCAAAATTGCCAAAGTACCTGTTTCAAGTGTTACATCAAAGGATAAAACCAATCTTGCCTCTTTACCGAAAAGAATGTTTAAAGTTATCTTTGGGCAAGACAGTGCAATTGAAACTCTTACCACTTCCATTAAAAGATCAAGAGCAGGACTTGCTTTACCTGATCATCCCATAGGGTCTTTCCTTTTTACAGGGCCCACAGGTGTAGGTAAAACCGAAGTTGCAAAGCAGCTTGCCCTCAATATGGGAATTGAGTTTTTAAGATTTGACATGAGTGAATACATGGAAAAACATGCTGTTTCCAGGCTTATAGGAGCTCCTCCAGGATATGTAGGATTTGAGCAGGGCGGCATCCTGACAGACAATATAAGAAAACATCCGCATTGTGTTCTGCTCCTTGATGAAATTGAAAAAGCTCACATGGATCTTTATAATATTCTTTTACAGGTCATGGATTATGCAACTTTGACAGATAATAACGGTAAAGCAGCTGATTTTAGAAATGTTGTTTTAATTATGACCTCCAATGCAGGCGCAAGGCAAATGAGTGCCAATGCTATTGGGTTTGGCTCCAGGTCAGAATCAAATATGAGTTCCAATGGTTTAAAGGCTGTTGAAAAAGTATTCAGTCCGGAATTTAGAAACCGTCTTGACAATATTATACAGTTTAACCATCTCTCTGTAAAAATTATGGAAAAGATTGTTGATAAAAACATGAAAGAACTCAAATCCATGCTCGTGGCTAAAAATGTTACCATCAGCTATTCAGCCACAGTTCGGTCATTTCTTGCAAAACTGGGTTATGATCCTAAATTTGGTGCCAGACCTCTGGCAAGGGTTATCCAGACACAAATTAAGGATAAACTCACCGATGAAATTTTGTTTGGCAAACTTGCAAAGGGAGGTAAAGTTTCAATTGGTTTGAGAAATGAAAAGCTCAATTTCATATTTAAAAACTGAATGCCCCTTTTTAGATTATCAGAAAAATTAGATTTTCCTCCAGCCCGTTTTGCAGGATCTGACGGGCTTTTATGTATTGGAGGAGATCTTACCTCTAAAAGACTTCTCCTTGCCTATGAAAAAGGGATATTCCCCTGGTTTTCCGAGAACGAACCATTGCTATGGTGGTCTCCTGACCCAAGACTTGTACTTTTTCCTGGAAATATCCATATTTCAAAAAGTTTGAAAAAAAAAATAAAAAAATCACCAGTTGATATTAAAATTGATAATGCATTTGAAAAAACAATACATTCATGTGTTATTGTACGAAAACAACGGGATGAAGATACATGGATTATACCAGAAATGGTTGCTGCATACACAAAACTTCATTACCTGGGGTATGCTCACTCCATTGAAGCCTGGAGTGATAATAGATTAGTTGGTGGTTTATACGGTGTTTGTATTGGAGGCTCTTTTTTTGGAGAGTCCATGTTTTCCTTTGAAAGTGATGCATCTAAAATTGCTCTTGTTGCCCTTGCAAAGCTTTTAAAAAAAAACAATTTTGACTTGATTGACTGCCAGGTTACAACACAGCATCTTCTTGACATGGGTGCTGTTGAAATCCCGAGAGATACTTTTCTTGATATTATTCAGCAATCTGTTAAACGAGTAGATATTGACAACATCTGGAAACAAGGTGTCTGCCAATCTTTTTAAATCTGTAGTAATAGAACTTAATTCTTAACTGTCATTATAACATTGTTCAGCATAAACCAGTTAATGGCCAAACTGTCTTAGGTCCTGTTATGGCAAAATGCTTGACAAAGATTCTACAGGCACCATTATGTTTAATATTATACAAATCAATTGAGGAGCAGCTACAATGCTTTTAAAACTATTTTTATGCTTTACTCTTATTCCTGTTTTAGAACTATATTTATTAATCCAAATTGGAACCGTCATTGGAGGCTTTAATACTATTTTACTGGTTATTTTAACAGGATTCACAGGTGCCTGGCTTGCCAGAATGGAAGGTATGAATACCATGATGAAACTAAGAAGGAATCTACAGCAGGGGCTCATGCCGGCAGAAGAGTTGATTGATGCTGTGATCATATTTGCAGCAGGTGTTGTGTTGTTAACTCCAGGGCTTATCACCGATATTTGTGGTTTGGCTTTGTTATGGCCTGTTACAAGGAATAAATTTAAGCAGATGCTGAGAAAAAAGTTTGATGAAATGCAATTACAGGGCAATATAGATGTCACACGGTTTCATTAAATTTGAAAGTTCACCAGATAATAAAGGTTGAATCAAGTTTTTTAATGAGATATCGTACATTTGGTAAATAGAGGCAAACAGAAGATTTTCAATCTCTTTTTTATTAAATATTGTTAAGGATTAAATGGAAGTCAAAGCACAAATTTTAGAAATGATCCAAAAAAAAGAGAGTGACCTTCCCACTCTTTCTACTGTTATTAATAAAATTGTAAATGTTGCCTCGAACGGGAAAACAACTACTGAAGAACTTGCCAATATTATTGCCTATGATCAGGGAATGAGTAATCAATTATTAATGCTTGCCAATTCAGTTTATTATGGACAAAAAACTAATGTGGAAACCATTAAAAGAGCTATTACTGTTATAGGGTTTGATGAAATTATCGGAATAGCTCTTGCCATGGGGATTTTATCTTCTTTTTCTGATGAATCAGGTTTAAGCCTCGATATAAAGGCCATGTGGATACATGGAATAGGAGTAGCCACTGTCTCAAAGGAGCTTGCAAAAAGAACAAATCCAAGCATAGCAAATAAAATTTTTGTTCCAGCACTTCTCCATGATATGGGCAAGGTCATATTGTCAGTATATTTTAAAGATGAATACAGAAAAGTCAAACAATTTGCCATTGAGAACAACAAGCCACTATATCTTGCAGAAAATACTATTTTAAAATTAGATCATTCCATACTTTCTGCTCTTTTGATGAAGCGCTGGAATCTCCCACAGTATATTATGATTCCCTGCAGATTCCACCATAACCCTGAATCTGCACCCATAAAAC
>JBDLIV010000040.1:0-10677 GCA_039714675.1 Thermodesulfobacteriota bacterium | reverse complement strand
CGGTATAAGCCGCCCCAAAGTTTCCAAGATTTAACAACTGCGATTCATGTCAGACGATTAATTGTCACAGTCACAGTTGCATTTCGATTTCTTTTTATTATTCTTCTTCTTTTTCTTGATACGCACAACGTCCTTCCCGGCGAAAGGAGTGCCGTCAATCAGGGTCCCTGTGAGTTCGAGCATCAGGCAGTCGCCTTTGCTGACATCATCGTCAATAGCATCCATTATCTCTGCGTATTTAAATTTCAAGGTGAGATCATCATAGTTATCAGGACCCGAGTTGCTGCATGCATAACAGCCTTCCATGTCACCTATGTACGGCGCACTCACATCTTCTACTGACCAGCGTAGAGGAGCAACACCTTCAAGCTTAATGGTAGCAGGATCAATCTGAGTGATATCCAACATATCCGTACCCAGAACAGCTACAGGAAGAACGCCTGTTTTTCTTTTCATGTTGATCGGGTTGGGACAGGAAGTGGGCTTTATATCCACTGCGACGCCAGCGACGTCATCATCACAACTAACAGGCATGCCGTCATATACCAACCAAACTTCCATTGAACCTGGAAGATGACCAGGACATGATGTAGACACTGGATCACTGCATAAATCGTCTGAGTTTACGATCCTCACTGTGGCAACCCCGTCACCTGCTATGGAGTTTAGTTGATGCCAATCTAAATAAATGCCCTGTTGCACAGCAGGGTTTTCACCAGTATACAGGCTGCCGAAATAGACATCATCTATGTAGACACCAATTGATTGATTCTCATAATTAAAAAACCCACCTTCGTGCTGGAAAAACAAAGTGCCTCCCTGAAGTTCCTCTACTCCATGGGGCCAATCGCCATAAGTTTGTGAAGGGGGACCAAGACACTCAAAAACAAATTCATATTCAAGACCATTCACGTTAATGGGGCTGACAAACTCCGGCTCTGGATAATACTCTTCAGCCGTCGCCAAGCCACTCATGCTAAAAATAAAATAACAGATTCCTAGACAGTACATAAGTTTCTTTTTCATACTTTCATCTCCTTTTTTAATATTGCATAGTATAAAGTGTTAATGCTTCTAAGATTAACAGTTTTTTAAGAATTCTACTTTTTGCGTATAGTATGTTATTATTGAGTATTAGTTATTGCACAAACCATACCAAAATAGTATGTTTTGCTCTATTGCTACGCATTACTGGCCTTGCCGGAGAAATAGCTAATCGGTCAAAACAAGACATGGGAAAAAGATGTAATAAAAATAAGAAAAAAATGTAATAATTGTGGATAAATTTTTTCTTAATTTTCCCTGGGCTACTAGTTTGGTTTAAAGCTGAATTTTTGTCCACCAATGGCTGCTTCATACATCAGACCACCTTTTACATGAGTAAAAACAACCATTCCCTTTCTGTAATCTGTTTTTGCCTGTTTTCCTGTGGCAGGCCCTGCACTTGCCCCTGCAGAAGCCCCTTCAGTGCCTGCTTTTGCCTGGACCCCGGCTGTGATCGCGACAGCAGATGCTGAAGCATCAAATTCAAATTCACCGGCGGTAAACTCTCCATAAGACCGTTTGTCCTGGAAAAAAATCATCTGGCTGAATGCCTGGCCGCCCAATTGAAATCCAATGCTCAGTTTGGTCAGAGAAGTGGTTCCGGTTACCTTACCGCCTTGGTAAACCTTGCCCTGGCCATATGCACCACCAACCCCTATTCCACCTTTTCCAATAGTCGGGAAAACAGCATAACCATAGCAATTTTTAAAAAAAGGCTGTACCACCTCTGATTGTTTGAATACCGAAATAGCCTTTGAATAACTATCAGCAACTGCAAGGTCTAAAAAACATACGCTTATAAATACTATTGCCAAAAACAGTTTTAATAATTTCATAACACACCTCTTTTGTTTTGTTAATATTAGGATATGACTTTCACGATGCAATTATAATACCATAATCTATATTATAAAAATTAACAAGCGATATTAATCGTAACTTAAATCTTTTGCTGCATAATGAAAGTTACAGCACGAGAGTGTATTTTATAATAAAAGGCTGCTGATAGAAGCATTCGACTATATATGCACAATTTTAAAACATATAAAAATAGATGTTGTCAGCCCTGAATAGAAAGCTAATATTTAATGAAATTCTGGGGTCTATTATGATATTATGTGTCTCATTGAGACACACTTAGAGACATAAATGCTTTAATGAGACATCGAAATCGTAATATACAAAAACAATACACCACTCTCTCACTTTTTATAAATTCCCAACACTTCAAACAAATAAAAACTGTGTTTCAATAAATCAGAAATCGCTGATCACTTCACTTCACTATAAGGCCAGTATACAAAATTCTTAAAATTTAGTATAAAAGAATTCTTAGAATCATTTTATAAACAATAACTTTTTTAAAAATAATCATGAAGAAACTAAAAATTTTAATAATAACACCAACATTTTTCCCAATTGTTTCTGGTAACTCTATATGTGCGAGAAGAATTGCAATAGGCCTTGAAAAATCAGATCATGAAGTTTTAATAAAAACACCAGAACAGGTTGATTTTGATGAAATCAAGAATTTTAATCCAGATATAATGCATGGACTTCATGCATACAAATGTAAAATAATACAGAAATTATCTTATAAATTTAAAATACCTTATTTACTTACTTTAACTGGTTCTGATTATGAAGAGTGTTTAATAGATTCAATAAATTTTGAAAAAGGATTAGAACAAAGTAATGTTAAACAGATTACACTGGATATCATGCATAATGCTTCATATTTAATTGTATATAATAAGAGAACAAGTAAAAGAATAATAGAACAATTTCCAGAATTTAAATCTAAATTAAAAGTTATCAGTAAAGGTTTACCTATTATTGACGGGAAAGATTATCAGTTTAGAAAATCAAATAGCATTAAAAAAACTGATTTTGTTTTTTCTTTAGTTGCAGGAATTAGAATTAGAAAAAATAATTTCTGTCCAATAGAAAGCCTGACTGAACTTCGTAAAAAATATCCAAATATTATATTGACTTTTGTAGGACCGGTTATAGAAGAAAAATATAATCTTTTTCTTAAAGAAAAAATTAAAAATTTAGATTGGGTTAAAGCTGTTGGTGCTGTAACTGTTGATAAAATGAAACAGATCTATCTCGAGTCTGACGTAATCTTAAACTGCTCTCATTACGAAGGTGAAAGTAATGCAATTATCGAGGCAATGTATTATGCAAAACCATTAATTGTCTCAAACACCCCGGGGAATAGCCCATTAATTAATGATATGACTGATGGACTGCTTTTTGATGTAAAAGATTCAGATGAATTTAGTAGAAAAGCGCAATTACTTTTAACAAATAAAAACCTTAGAGAAAAATTATCTAAAAATGCTAAAGAAAAATCTTTACAATTGATAAATCTAAACGAATCCAAAGATTATGTAAAATTATATTTATCTGCCATGATTAAATCTAAAGAAGACTGAATTTTTATATTTAGTTGATTACTTGGATAAAATGTACAAATTCAATAAAAGCGTTGAAAATAAAGGGATTAAACAAGTAATAAATAAAAAAAGTCGTCTGACAAATCGCTATGCGACTTTTATATAAAACATGACCCATTGATTTAATTGGTGATCCCACGGGGAATCGAACCCCGGTTTCCGGCGTGAGAGGCCAGCGTCCTAACCGCTAGACGATGGGACCTTTAAAAGTATTTATACTTATACTAAAGCAGATGTGTTGTCAAACAAAATTAAGAGCTTATACTGCTCTTTTTTCTCCTTTTTTAAAGCCGAAAATAAGATATATGAACCAGCCTATGAGGGGAATGATGGCAATTATGTGCCAGATAATTTTAGCTTTTGATGATCCGAAATCTTTTAAAATAATATCGATTAAGGCAAGCATGGTCAGGCCAAAGGAGATGCCGAAAACAATCAGGATATATATAGTGGTTTGATCCATATAATGGTGTCTATTTTTTTAATTTATCTGAGATTTTTAAAAGCGTATCAACATAATAATTACTGTGGTTATATGTGAACAGGACTTCATGCTGTCTTTGTCTTGAAATCCCGGATTTCCAGCCGTGATGTTTTAAGTAATTTGCCACGCTGGATATGGCATCGGCATGGATGAAAAGATCAATTTTCTCATCTTGGTTTCCATCTCTGGCAAGGCTGAGGGCATTGGAAGGCATGAATTGAGAGATTCCCATTGCTCCTGCATAGGAACCTTTGATCTCTTCAGGAGCAATCTTTTCCTGCTCTGAAAATTTAATTAAAGCTTTCAGTTCTGAATATCCCCATTTTGAACGTTGTTTAACTTTTTTAATAAAAGCCTCTTTTTTTGGTTTTTTCTTATCAGGAATAGAATCCCAGATCTTTTTTTGCAGTGTCTCATCTGTTAAAGCAGCCATGGTGGAAAGAGTATTGATTACGGTTCGTTTGCCAAGGTATGTACCAAGCCTTGTTTCAACAAGCAAAATAGCTGTGATAATTGTTTTATCAACACTGTAAATTTTTTGCGCCCGGTCAAGTGCATCCTGATGTTTATCCATGTATTTTAAGGCCTTGCCAATGGATTTTTTTGAAATAAACTGGTCATAGTCAAGGCTTGACTCAGAATGGATAAAAAAAAGAGAGACACCTTCGGGATTGAAAAAGACATTTTTATTGGAAAAGAGTTGTTCGATGCTGTTTTTTTCAAATCCATCATCTATAAGTTTCTGGATTAATGCATTAAACTCATCTCCTTTTTTTATCTCCTCTCCTGACAAAGGAGAAGATATAATAATAAAAAAGATGAAAGTTAAAAGAATGAAAATTTTCTTAGTCAATGTTGATGTTTTTATTCCCATGGAACTTTTTGACTCCTTTTTACTGTATAAAAGATAGCATATGCATACAGATTTATCTCTACAATAATAATTTCTAATTTCTTATATCTTATTTTTAATTGGAATGCATCAAAAAAATGAAAAGAGAATCATCCGGTCATAAACCATTGATATGACCGGATGATTTTTCAGGGTTTAAGCTAAAGAACCGGCGGTTCCCATGGGGGCATTAAATATCATAATAGAGATAAAACTCATGGGGATGAGGACGGCTTATAACCTGTTTAACCTCGTTTTCCATTTTATAATTGATCCAGTATTCAATTACATCCTTTGTAAAAACATCACCTTTGAGCAGAAAGTCATGATCCTCTTTTAAGGCACTCAATGCCTCTTCGAGAGAACCTGGAGCTGATTCCATTTCAGCCAGCTCTTCCGGTGGAAGGTCATAGATATTTTTATCCATGGGATCACCTGGATCGATTTTATTCTGGATGCCGTCTATCATTGCCATTGCAATGGCTGAAAATGCCATATATCCGTTACATGATGGATCCGGAGTCCTGAATTCAAGACGTTTGGCCTTAGGTGACCCTGAGTACATTGGAAGACGGATGGCAGCACTTCTGTTTCTGGATGAATATGCAAGGTTAATGGGTGCTTCAAAGCCCGGCACCAGTCTTTTGTACGAATTGGTAGTTGGATTTGTTATTGCACAAAGGGCTTTGCAATGCTTCATGATTCCACCAATGGCATAAAGGCAGTCTTCAGAAATACCTGCATATTTATTGCCTGCAAACAATGGATTGCCGTCTTTCCAGAAACTCATATGTGTATGCATGCCGGTTCCATTATCACCATATAGAGGTTTTGGCATGAATGTTACAGTATGATTATATTTTGCTGCAACATTTTTAAGGACATATTTAAACCATGCAAAAGTGTCTCCCATATTTAAAAGTGAGTCAAATCGAAGATCTATTTCAGCCTGACCGGCAGTAGCTACTTCATGATGCTGGCATTCCATGCCAATTCCAAGGTCCTCAAGGGTAAGCATCATTTCTGTTCTCATATCCTGGTATTGATCATTGGGCGGCAAAGGAAAATATCCCTGTTTAGGCCGGATTTTATATCCAAGATTCTGCATGTCTCCGGCACCTGTGTTCCAGTGTGCTTCAGGGGAATCAATTTCAAAAAAAGATGCATTGGGTTCTGAAGAATACCTGATATTGTTGAATATAAAAAATTCAGGTTCAGGCCCGACATAGATGGTATCACCAATACCAGTGCTTTTCAGGTATTGTTCAACTTTCTTGGCAATACCTCTTGGATCACGGCTGTAGGCTTCCTGGGTAATTGGCTCATGTATATTCCCGATAATGGCAAGGGTTGGCACTTTGAAAAATGGATCAATCTTAGCAGTGCCAGGCTCCGGGATAACAATCATATCAGAGTTATCAATGTTCTGCCATCCACGCATACTGGATCCGTCAAATCCAAAACCGTCTTCAAAGGCAGACTCTCCAAATTCGCTAATGGGAAAGCTGAAATGCTGCCATGTGCCGATGAAATCCGTATAACGGACATCAACAACTTTTACATTGTTTTCTCTAATCATTGCAATTACATCTTGTGGTTTCATTTTATCTCCTTTCTTTCATTATTTGTTAATCACCGAATAATTATATTTATCCGTGTTTGAGTGAAAAATTGCCCATATGTTAGGTGCAAGGAATTTTGCAACCGGAGTGTACTGTAGTACATGAGGATTGCAAAATTTTGAAGCAACGACACAGATGGGTGAGTTTTCGCTCAAACACTGTTTAAAGTGCTTTTGTTCCTGTTTCGCCTGTCCTGACCCTGACAACCTGTTCAACAGGTAAGACAAAAATCTTGCCATCACCTATTTTGCCGCTGTTAGCAGCTTCTCTGACCGTATTTACGACTTCATCTGCTCTTTCACTACTTACAACAAGCTCTATTTTTATTTTAGGTACAAAATCCACAACATATTCTGCACCTCTGTAAATTTCTTTATGACCCTTTTGCCGTCCATATCCGCTTACTTCTGTTACAGTCATTCCGTAAATTCCAATCTCGCTCAAGGCTTCTTTTACATCATCAAGCTTAAATGGTTTTATTACAGCTTCAATTTTTTTCATTTTTGATCTCCTTTGCTTCTATTTTTGGAAGACTTTTCAAAATAGCATTTTTTATCTGCTCAAGTTCTTGTTCTGTTTCAATTTTTGTATCGTTTTCAAGACCTTTTATGTAAAAGACATCAACAACCTGATCAACCTTTGTGGATACCATGGCCACATTAACATCTGTACGGCTTTGGTAGAGGGCATTTGTAATGGAAAACAGAAGCCCGGGAAAATCATAGGTAAAGACCTCTATAATGGTAAAAAAGCTGGATGTCTCATTATCAATTTTTATGGAATTGGATCTGGGTATTTTGCCGGAGGATAATTTGATCATCTTGGGGATTTTCTTTACGGCTTTATCCAGAAAATGATCATCTTTCAGGGCACGGGTCAAATCATTTTGAGCTTTTTCCCACGTCTCCTTTTCAAAAATTTTATCTCTGGGCTGTTTAACTTTAAAAATATCCAGCACATATCCAGGGCCGAATGAGTATGCCTGGGAACCGACAATATCCAACTCATTCATAAAGAAAACCCCTGCAATTTTTGAATAAATACCTGGTTTGTTTTTTCCGCAAATGGATACACTGCGGATATTTGAACCCTTCTCTTTTGATACCTGCCAGGTAAAATCTTTACTCCCTAGATTTTTATAAAGGTTTATATGGTTGACAATGTCCTGACCAGACACATAGATCAGGTATCTTCGAGACATGGAGTCAAGCTGTCTCTCCATCTCATCTCTATTCCATTTATCCTTTGTAAGTCTTAAAACTATATTTTTCTTTTTTTCAATCAGATTATGGGTTTTTCTGGATGCCAGCTCTCCTTTTTTAAGAATTCCCATGGTCTTTAAAAAGAGGTCTCTTAAAAGATTTTCTGTCCATTTGTTCCATGCCTTTGGTCCGGTTGCCTTGGAATCTGCCACAGTAAGAAGATAAAGCATTCTTAACAGTTTTATTTTGCCAATTTTATGAGCCATTAATACAGCAGTCTCTTCGTCACTTATATCTCTTCGTGTCGCTGTTTTTATTAAAAGCAGATGGTTTTTAATTAAAAAAAGGATATCCTTGATTTGAATCTCTTTAAAATCAAAACGTTTTAAAATCGAATGTGCTATTCTGGCACCTGCTTTTGAATGCTCACTGCCTGGATCTGATTTGCCGATATCATGGAGCAGGGCTGCAAATATCAGGACATTTTTCTCTCTTACCTCTTTAAACACAGAATTATAAAGAGTATCTACAGGCAGGCCCCTGGCTTTTCTAAAACTGTTAATGATCTGAACACTTCTTATGGAGTGTTTATCCACCGGGAATAGATGATAGTGGTTGTATTGTATTTTATTAACAATGGCAGAGAATTCCGGGATAAACTTTTCCAGCAGACCTGTTGTCAACATTACATTAAGTACATTAAATTCCCAGTAAGAGAGGGCTAAAACTTTTTTAAATATTTTAATAGAGTCAGGAGCTTTTGTGAGATTATCGTCCACAAGATGTATGAATTCATAGACCATTCTCCTGGCCTCAATTGATAAAGGGATTTTTCTTTGGCCGCTTTCAAGAAAAATCTTTAATAAAAGCTGCGGTTCCTGCATGATGGCTACAGTGTTAGAAAAAGTAAGCCTTCTTTTTTTAATTATCAACCCATTTGTTTTTGTGGGCAGAGATTTGGAATGCTCTTTTTTAATACGGATATTGCTTAGAATATCCTCAAAAGTGATCTGATTAATCTGTTTTAAAAAATCCATTTTGGTGTGAAGATCACCCAGAAAATATTCAACAGCAAGCTGGTTGTCCTTTGATTTATATCCGAGAAGGCGGGCAATCTCAGTCTGATATTCAAAATGAAGAGTGTCGCATTTTCTTTTTATAAGATAGTGTAAAAAATTTCTGGTTTTCCATATATGATTTAACGATTTCTCAAGGGTTAGATATTCAAAATGGGATAAAAAAGCATAATATTCCAGGTCTCTTCTATACATTATGTTGGATTTGATTTTTGCATACCATAAAAAAGTGTGATAATCCCGAAGGCCTCCAAAACCTTTTTTTATGTCCGGCGTAATACGATATGTAGAATCTCCAAAATCAAAATGTCTTTTTTCACCGTGTTCAAAAAGATAATTCAAAGTGCTGTCAAGATGGTTGTCAGAAAGATCTGCCCTGAATTGCTCCATAAAGCTAGTATAAATCAGTGATGCACCGCAGATAAATCTTGCATCCAATACAGTGGTAAGTATATCAAACCGTTGAAAGGCCATTGAGAGACACTCTTTGATACTTCGAACTGCATATCCAACTTCAAACCTTGCATCCCACAGAGGATAAACCAGTTCTTGAATAAAAGTTTCAACTTCCGGCGGAACACTGTCTTTAAACAAAATCAGAAGATCGATGTCAGAGTGAATACACTGCTCTTTTCTGCCATAGCCGCCAAGTGCAATGACCGCAAATGGAAATCCTTTAATGGTCATATCCCTTGCAGCATAGCTCTTTTCAAACATGGTAAAAAAATATTCATCAATCAGGGAAGCATGCTTTTCAAGAAATTCAGGTTCATTCCCATGAAGAAACTGCTTTATCAGATCTTCTCTTTTTTTGATTAATATGTCAGCGCTTGTTTTATTCATCTATTATAAAAAATCTTTTTTAACTTAAGTAAATGCAATGGGCATACCAACCCTTGTATTATATGGTGCTGCTCCATCAGCGTGATAACTAAACAGGAGAAAAACAATATTACAAAAAGATATATTACAAAAATGTTAAAAAGTACATATAATAAAATTCAATTTTGCAATTTTATAAATATGGTAGCTGTCGGCGGGGTGATTTGGATCAAAAGGAGGTGTGGTCTCTGAAACAGTGATTTAATATGGATTTGTGCAGTGAAAGATGCTCTATATATAAAACATATTGCAGCTACATTTGATTAAAGGCAGCTGCAATGTAAGAATACAACGATTATATCTGTTTAATCTTTTTCAATTTGCTCAGGTTCACTCTTGTCGTCTTCAATCTCGGTTTTTTTGGTTGCTGATTTAAAGTTTTTTATACCTTTACCCAGTCCGGCACCGATTTCAGGAAGTTTTCCTGCGCCAAATATAATAAGGATAATTACAAGAATAATTATCAGTTCCGGCATTCCTAATCCACCAATCATAGCAAACTCCTATTTACTTAAATCTAAAGTCTCACTTTATTATTAACTAGTCTTAAAATATTAGCACTAAGTCCCTGCCCTGTCAATATTTTAGAATTTTCATCTCTATTTTTAAATTACATTTTTGTAATATGCTTATATGTTAAAAGTTATGAAAAAAGACTTGTGAAAACATGTTTTGTGATTATTGTATTTCCTATATTTATGATAAACTCAACACTGAACTACTATGGAGATTGTGTATGTATAAAGAAAACAGTAACGAATTCCAGGGTGCCACAAAATATGTCCTGGATCAGGAACTTGCCTCAATAGTCAATATCTCAATGAAACTTGAAATGCCGCTTCTTTTAAAAGGAGAGCCTGGAACCGGCAAGACCATGCTTGCCCATGCCATTGCAGAAAATTTAAACATGCCGCTAACTGTTTTAAATACAAAATCAAGTATGAAACTGGTTGAGGCATTGTATCAATATGATACCCTTACCCGTTTAAATGATTCCAGATTCGGGGATTCCA
>JBDLIV010000039.1:0-10723 GCA_039714675.1 Thermodesulfobacteriota bacterium | reverse complement strand
TGTCCACCAGCCCCGCTTGCTCTGTAAACATCTATTCTCAGGTCTGATTCATCAATATCAATTTTAATTTCATCCTTGATTTCAGGATATACAAATACAGATGCAAAAGAGGTATGGCGTTTACCGCTTGCATTGTAGGGAGATATTCTTACAAGGCGGTGCACCCCTGATTCAACCTTCATGAATCCATAACAGTTTTCCCCTGAAACACTGAGGGTTGCACCTTTAATTCCAGCTTCATCACCCGGCTGATAGTCAATAATTTTTAATTTATAACCCTTTTTCTCAATCCATCTGGTATACATGCGAAAAAGCATTTCTGCCCAGTCCTGGGAATCTGTTCCGCCCGCACCTGCATTAATGGAAACAAGAGCATCCCTTGCATCATCTTCTCCATCAAGGGTGATCTGGATTGAAAATTTTTTTATTTTTTTTTCAAGCCCGGATAAAAGAGCTGCAACTTCATTCTCGCTCTCTTTATCTGACTCTTCAAGGGCAAGTTCAAGAAGTGTGTCTGCATCTTCAATATCTTTATAAATTTTCTCCCAGGTTTCAATGAGATTTGAAAGATATGTTCTCTCTTTTAAAAGAGTGGTTGCTTTATCTGAGTCATCCCAGAAATCTTTCTGGGAAAGAATATGTTCAAGCTCGCGAAGTCGTTTTTGCTTTACAGGAAGGTCAAAGATACTCCTTGAGTTTGTCTGCAGTGGAATATATGGTCTGGATATCCTGTTTTAATTCTATACTCATTTTCTCTCTCCCAAGGGCTTTTTTGGTTACTTTTTAAGTCATCTTTTAACATGGAAACTATACCTTTTGCAAGGATCTGAATATTTATTACAATCTCCAGTGGCGGTCAGTGGAACTAATTATAGAGCCTGGTTTCTGCCCTTCAGGGTATTGCAAGTTCCAACTGGCGCCCACAAGATGAACTGACCGGAATGGGTTATGCGAATTTCCTTATGACAAATACCCAGGCAAGGATGGCAATAGTAACAAGAATTGATCCTATGGCAAAGACATCACCATGGGTTGTATAAAAACTGAGACTATTTAAAACAGGAACCTGTCGGGTAACTGCTGTATCTTTGAACAGAGATGTTGTCTCAATAATTTTACCTTTGGGATCAATAAATCCTGAAATTCCAGTGTTTGCAGCCCTTGCCAAGCTTCTGCGGCTTTCAACTGCCCTGAATACTGCAATGGAAAAATGCTGCATGGCAGCAGAACTATATCCAAACCAGGCATCATTTGTGATTGTGGTAAGTATATCAGCTCCATTTTTTACAAACTTTGAGGCAATGGAAGGAAACAGAATTTCAAAACAGATGAGAACACCGGTTTTATATGTTGTTTTTAGGTTATGATTGTTGAATTCAAGCGGTAAAAAAGCCTGGTTTCCAGAAGAAAAATTCCCTGCCTGTGCAGTGATTTTCCCAAGAAAAGTCAGATAATCTCCAAAGGGCACATATTCACCAAAAGGAACAAGGTGATGTTTATCATAGGCTCCTGCAATATTTGCAAGCCGGTCAAACATGTATGCCCTGTTATAAAACCTTGTTAATTCTTTATCAGGTTCAAATGCCGGGCTTCCAATAAGAAAATTTGTTTTTGATGATTTAATACATCTGGCCACATGGTTTGACAATATTTGATCAAGCCCGTAATAAAATGGCAGGGCTGTTTCCGGCCATATCACAAGATCAGGTTTTTTATTAATCTGGCTTTTGGAAATCTGGATATATTTTTCAATGGTATGGATTTTAAATTCATCACTCCATTTTAGATCTTGTTGGATATTCCCTTGAATAATACTAATGGTTGATTTTTTAGCTTTTTTAATCTGGGAATCGATATTATTGATTTTTTGACTGCCGTATACATAAGTACCAATAATCAGAACAGTAGTATAAATAACCGGAACAGTATATTGTCCTGCTATTTTTTTTTTAAAACTCAACAAGAGAAGAGTTAGAGAACTGTTTACAAGAATTATAAGGAAGGATACTCCATAAACTCCTGTAAAATCGGAAATCTGGATTAATAACAGGTTTTCATACTGGCTGTAGCCTAAAGTCCCCCATGCAAAACCTGTAAACGCATATGTTCTGATATATTCAAGTCCGGTCCAGATGCATGCTGCCAGCAGAGGCATATATGACCTGGGTTTCACTTGTTTCAGGGCAAAAGTAAAAACAGCAGGATATATAGCAAGATATAGAGATAAAAGTGTAAGCACACCAAAGGCAAGAATCAGGTTAAGCCCGCCATAGATATTAATAGTGGGAATAATCCAGTAAATAAGAGTAAAAAAATAGGAAAGCCCTGTAATAAAACCAGCATAAAATGATTCTTGATGTGTCATGGATTGTATAGAGACAAGCAGGGGGATAAGGGCAAAAAAAGCAAGCCATGAGATATTGGTATCAGGAAATGACAAGGCTAAAAAAAGGCCGCTTAGCAAGGCAGGATAGTATTTAAGCAAAAATTGTATATTTTTTTTAACAATCATTCATTTATTGTCTTATCTTTTTTAAAAAAGTTTGCTATACTTAACAGTTAGTCAATAAGCAGTCAAATCATGAAACCGCAAAAGATGATTTTTATTGAAAGTAAATTTTAACAGCTTTGAGGAAAAATCCATGGATCAATCAGAGTTGTCGCAGTTATCACATGCGAATGGCCGGGCTTTAAGCCTTGGGGAAATGCAGGCAGTTTTTAATTCCACACCAGCAGGCATTGGAATAAGTAAAAACAGGGTTCTTGACTGGACCAATGATAATTTATGTTTAATGCTTGGTTATGAACCAAATTCTTTAAAAGGTAAAAATACAAGAATCTTTTATGTCGATCAGGAAGAGTATGAGAGAGTCGGAATAGATCTCTATTCAAAACTGGATAAAAATGACACAGGAATTGTTGAAACAAAACTTGTAAAGAAAGACGGCACTTTATTACACTGCAGGATCAGGGTTTCCCTACTTGATAAACAAGATCCTTCAAAGGGAGTCATTTTTGTTATCACTGATATATCAGAACTTAAAATACTCCAGATTCAGCTTCACCAAGCCCAGAAAATGGAAGCGATAGGGGTATTGGCAGGAGGAGTATCCCATGATTTTAATAATATTTTAATGGGAATTCAGGGACATCTCTCTTTAATGCAGATTGATATGTGCTCTGTTGAAAAAGTTAAATCCCATACAAAGCATATAGGACGACTTGTGAAAACAGCTGCAGATCTTACAAAGCGCCTGCTTGGTTTTGCACGAGGAGGAAAATATAAAATTTCTACACTCAATATTAATGAATTGCTTCCTGTTACATTAAAGATGTTTGCTCCCACAAGAAAAGATATTGTGGTGCATGAATCCTATGATGAACACCTGCATAGTGTTGATGCAGATCCCAACCAGCTCGAACAGGTCTTTGTGCATCTTTTGATCAATGCTTCCCAGGCCATGCCGGAGCAGGGTGATATTTTTATTAAAACTCAAAATATAGTTATTGACGAAAATCATGAATACCCTTTTGAAGTTCATTCCGGTCAATATATTAAAGTGACCATAAAAGACACTGGTATCGGTATGGATCAGAAAATCCAGAAAAGGATTTTTGACCCGTTTTTTTCCACAAAAGACACTGATAATCAAAAAGGCCGGGGACTTGGTTTGTCAACTGTTTATGGCATTGTGAAAAATCATGATGGTTTTATTCTTGTTGACAGTAAGATAGGAAGAGGCGCAAGTTTTCATGTATGGTTGCCAGTATCTGATAATGCTGAGGTACAAGAAATAGTTGAAGAGTCCCATGATACTAAACAAATGCAGCAAGGATCTGAAACTATACTACTGGTTGATGATGAGGAAGAAATTGTAAATGTCGGGAAAAATTTTTTAAAAAAATTAGGGTATAAGCCCCTTGTGGCAAGAAATGGTCTGGAAGCTGTTGAAATATTTAAAATCCATAAAGATAAAATTTCTTTGGTTGTTCTGGACCTTATCATGCCTGAGATGAGTGGGAAACAAACCTTTGCAGAAATTAAAAAGATCCAGCAAAACTCTAAAATATTGATATCCACTGGATATGCAGTTGATGATAAAATAGAAGAGTTGCTAGATCAGGGGTGCCAGGGATTTATCAGAAAACCCTTCTCACTGAATGAATTTTCACATGCCCTTAGAAAAATCTTGGATAAAACTTGAATAAACTTTACAAATTTCAAGGCAAATGTTATTCTTAAAAAATCATCAGGAGTTGTATATGAATCATATACAACTCCTGATGATCTGATTTAATGGTGTCATCAGGAGTTATATATGAAGCATATAAAAATTCGGTTTGGAGATCATATAGAATCAGAGGAGAAAGCAGAAAAATCCTTTGAAGAGATGTTTCAAGCTGTCAATCCCATGTTTTGTTTTTCAAAACGAATCTGGAAGCCCCAGATGGACATATTTGAAACACGCACAAAGATTATTATCCATGCTGAGATTTCAGGTGTAAAAAAAGAGGATATTATCGTTGAAGTTAGTAATAAAGCTGTTAAGATAACAGGTCGTCGAAACTGTTTTCACCCTGACAGAACTGCAACATACAGACTTGCAGAAATTCAATTCGGGCAGTTTGAGCGGGTTTTATACCTGCCGAGTGTGATTGATGTTGCAAAAGTATCAGCCGTATTTTCCAATGGATTTCTTGAGCTTTCCCTGGGAAAATTATTAAGAAAGAATATCAAGAGCAAGGGAAATATTGCCATAGATTTTATTTAAGTTATAGATTCCAAAAGGAACCTTAAAAATAATGGATGATCTCAAACATCCCTCACCCAATATATCATTAGATAACATTCCGGACATTCTTCCCATCCTGCCCATTGTTGATACCAACCTATTCCCTAAAATGGTACTACCCTTGGTCTTGATTCAACATGAAATGATAGATTTGATTGATGAAGCAATGGCTGGAAACAGGATGCTGGGTCTGCTTTTATCCAAAAGATCTGACATTGATTCAAGACATACCTCAGATGATCTTCACCGTATAGGTACCGTAGCTACTATTTTAAAAATGTCCAAAATGGAAGATGATAAAGCTCAGATTTTAATCCAGGGCATGAATCGTTTCAAGGTCAAAAAATTCTTGAAAAACAGGCAGTATATGCAGGCTGAAATCAATCTCCTTGAAAGTAAAAATGCTGACAGGCACAAGGAAAACAGGGCATTGATGTCTAATATAATTGAACAATATAAAAAGATAATAGCGTTATCCCCTGGACTTCCTGCAGAAATGGGCCACATGGTCAGCACCATACAGGAACCCAGTGTTCTTGCCGATATGGTAGCATCCACTATAAATGCCCCGGTAAAAGAGAAGCAGAAAGTACTGGAGCTTATTGATGCCAATAAACGTTTGAAAAAAGTGACCCGCCTTGCCAATGATCAATTGGAAATTCTTGAAATGGGTTCAAAAATTCAGACCCAGGTAAAAGAAGATATGGATAAACGCCAAAGAGAATATTATCTTCGCCAGCAGCTTAAAGCCATAAAAGAAGAACTTGGGGAAACTGACGAAGAGAGTATCGAAATAAAAGAGTATCGTTCAAAAATTGAAGAAAAGGGTTTGCCGGAAGAGGCACTTAAAGAAGCTGAACGTGAATTGCAGCGCCTGACAAGGATGCATCCTTCCTCTTCTGAATATGTTGTCGCCTCAAGTTATCTGGACTGGCTGACCTCAATGCCATGGAATGAAAGTTCGCAAGACAAGCTTGATATCAAAGCGGCGAGAAAAATCTTGAACAAAGACCATTATGGTCTTGAAAAACCAAAAAAGAGAATCCTTGAGTATCTTGCCGTGCGAAAATTAAAAAATGATTCCAAGGGTCCGATACTCTGTTTTGCAGGGCCTCCTGGAACCGGAAAAACATCCCTTGGAAGATCCATTGCAAGAGCCCTTGGCAGAAAATTTGTCAGAATTGCTCTTGGCGGAGTTCGTGATGAAGCGGAAATAAGAGGGCACAGAAGAACCTATGTGGGCGCACTTCCCGGAAGAATTATTCAGCATTTAAGAAAAGCAGGTACAAAAAATCCTGTGTTTATGCTTGATGAAATTGACAAGGTAAGTTCGTCATACCAAGGAGACCCCTCCTCTGCTCTTCTTGAAGTCCTTGATCCGGAACAAAATTTTTCTTTTTCAGATCACTATCTTGATGTGGCGTTTGATCTTTCCGATGTAATTTTTTTAACCACTGCAAATGTACTTCACACTATTCCAGCACCTTTGCGGGATAGAATGGAAGTACTTGAATTAAATGGCTACACTGAAGTTGAGAAATTAAAAATTGCCACCCGGTATCTTATCCCAAGACAGAGAGAGGCCAATGGCCTTAAATCGAGTCAGATAAAGTTTACACCCGGGACTATTAAGAAGATTATTTCAGGATATACAAGGGAATCTGGCTTGCGAAATCTTGAAAGACAGATCGGAGCAGTTTGTCGGGGAGTTGCAAGTAAAATAGCAGAAGGAGAAGCAGACGATTTTGTTATAAAACAAAAAGATCTGCATCCAATGTTAGGCCCGCCATCCAATATGCCGGATATGGCCCTGAGAATTAATAGCCCCGGGGTTGTTGTTGGACTTGCCTGGACACCATATGGAGGAGAAATCCTTTTTATAGAGGCTGTAGCAATGAAAGGCCGGCAGGGGCTTACCTTGACAGGACAGCTTGGGGATGTCATGAAAGAATCTGCCACCACTGCCTTAAGCTTTATCCGGGCCAATGCAAAAAAAAATAAAATTGAAGACTCTTTTTTCAGTGACCATACTCTTCATATCCATGTGCCTGAAGGTTCTATCCCTAAAGATGGTCCTTCAGCCGGTGTGGCAATGTTGACCTCTCTTGTTTCCATAATGACTGGAAAACGTGTAAAAAAACGTCTGGCCATGTCAGGTGAGATTACGCTTAGAGGTGAGGTTCTCCCTGTAGGAGGAATTAAAGAAAAGGTTATTGCAGCACACAGAGCAGGAATCAGAAAAATTATTCTTCCATTATGGAATCAAAAAGATATGGAAGATATACCGGATTATATAAAAAATTCCATTGAATTTCACTTTTTGGATAAGATGAAAAATGTTTTGGATCTGGCACTTGAATGAGGTTAGAGTTGTATCTGACAGAGTATGATTGTTATATATAGGAAATTTTTTTGAAAAACAAAATTTATCAAATTCTGATATTGCTGATTCTGAGCTTCTTTGGATGTTCCACCGCCCTTGATACACAATATGGCTCAACTCATACTTCTCCTTCAAAAGCACCGGTTTATAAAACTCCTTCGCACTCTTCAAAAAATAAAACCGGGACACAGAAACCCTATAAAATAAAAGGGGTGAAATATACTCCCATTGCAAGTGCCAGTGGATTTTCACAAAAAGGGATTGCATCATGGTATGGCAGTAAATTTCATGGCAGAAAAACTTCCAATGGTGAAACCTATAATATGTACGCCATGACAGCTGCCCATAAAACTCTGCCCATGAATACCTGGGTAAGTGTTCACAATCTTGGAAATAACCGGAAAATTGTTGTCAGGATCAATGATCGAGGCCCTTTTATCCGTGGAAGAATAATTGATCTCTCCTATACAGGGGCAAAACGTATCGGCATTGCGAGTTCTGGCACTGCAAAGGTAAAAATCACTGCTTTGGGACAAGCCACGTCATATTCCAAAAAAACAAAAGATCCTGTTTCATTTAAACCTGTTAATTACTGGAAAGGTAATTTTACAGTTCAAGTAGGAGCATTCAAGGATAAAGCCAATGCCTTACAATATAAATCTAAATTGTCAAAAAAATATCAAAACGCCCATATTGTTACTTTCACAGATCACAGGGGAGTTTTCTACAGGGTAAGAATTGGTAAATTCACAAATTTAAAAGATGCTTCAAGATTCAGTGAAAAAATTATTGCCAAGGGCTTTTATAACGCTTTTGCAGTTGCAGAATAAAAGTATAAAAATTATGGACAAAACAATTTTTCTGGATCGGGACGGGGTAATCAATGTTGACTCTCCCCAATATATTAAAAATGAATCAGAATTTGAATTTATCCCGGGAAGTCCTGAGGCAATAGCTCTTTTAACTCAACATGGTTATAATGTAATAGTTATCACCAATCAGTCCATGATTGGGCGAAATTGGGCCAGCCAGGAAGACCTTGATGCAATTTTTAAAAAAATGAAAAATGGTGTTCAAAAAGCAGGCGGCAGGATTAAAGATGTTTTCTTTTGTGCCCATACCCCTGAAGATAATTGTGCCTGCAGAAAACCAGAACCCGGACTTATTTTTAAAGCCTGTAAAAAATACAGTATTGAACTTGAACACTCCTGCATGGTGGGAGACAGTGCAAAGGATATTGAGTGTGCTTTAAATGCAGGATGTAAAAAAACTATTCTAGTTCAAACCGGGAATGGGACAAAGGCGAGGCAGCAGCTTTTACAACAACAAATTATACCTGATTATA
Organism: Thermodesulfobacteriota bacterium; assembly: GCA_039714675.1. Taxonomy (GTDB): domain Bacteria; phylum Desulfobacterota; class Desulfobacteria; order Desulfobacterales; family Desulfobacteraceae; genus Desulfobacula. Next base: position 2,202 of record JBDLIV010000039.1, on the reverse strand, counting down.
TTGCCTCTGACCTCTATGATGCTGTCCTATGGTTAATAAGTTAATTTTCAGATGATCACCATCAAAGGAATCTTAGAACGCCTTACCTATCAAAATCCAGACAACCATTATACCGTTGCAAAACTTCGCATTGACAGGATAAGTGATTCTGTCAATGTTGTTGGATATCTTGCAGGGGTCTTTGAAGGTGAAACCCTTGAAGTTTCAGGACAGTGGGTCAGCCATCCAAAATATGGGGATCAGTTTAAGATAGAAATTTATAAAGTTGTCCTGCCTGCTACGGTTTCAGGCATAAAGCAATATCTTGGTTCTGGTATGATCAAAGGTATTGCCAAGTCTCTTGCTGACAAGATAGTAAATCATTTTCAGGAAAATACCCTTGAAATAATAGAAAATGAGCCTGAAAAATTAAAAAATATCCACGGAATTGGAAAGGCAAAACAAAAGAGTATTGAGCAGGCATGGAACAAACATCATGCAGTCAGAAGAGTCATGCAGTTCTTACAGGAAAATGGAGCAGGCGTTTACCATGCTGCAGCAATCCTTCAAACATATGGATCGCAGGCCATGGATGTTTTGCAGAATAACCCCTATATTATTGCAAAAGATATTCCAGAGGTAGGGTTTAAGATAGCAGATATAATTGCCTTAAAAGCAGGAGTGAGAAAAGATGATGAGAACAGGCTTCAGGCATGCCTTATATATACACTTTTATCCTCAGAGCAGGATGGCCATGTTTATGGATTGAAAACTCAAGTTTTTAGATCAGCTTCAAGAATATCCGGAGTAGAGCCTGATAAGTTTGAACCGGCTTTGGAAGCACTGTTTGATTCAGGTGAAATCAAACTGGAACATGATCTCAATGGTGGAAAATCAAAAGAGACAAAAATTTATCTTTCAAGACTTTACATGGCAGAATCAGGTATTGCGTCAAGAATACAAGCCATTTTATCCATGCCGGTCATACACCATAAAATCACTAAAAACAAAATTCTTGAAGAGATACTGACAAAACTTGCCGTAAAATTATCTTCAGAACAATTAGATGTTGTCGCCAAAGTATTGGATGAAAAAATTGTGGTGATTACAGGAGGTCCTGGAACAGGTAAGACAACATTAATACGTGCATTGTGTGAAGTGTTTACAATGCAGGATAAAAAAACAGTATTGAGTGCACCCACAGGACGGGCTGCAAGAAGGCTATCCGAGGTAACAGGGCAAAAAGCCTCCACTTTACACAAACTTCTGGGATTTGATCATAAAAATAACACTTTTGAAAAAAAATATGTCAACCCCCTTGATCTGGATATGTTGATTGTGGACGAAGTCTCAATGGTGGATACAATGCTTATGTACCACACTCTTGAAGCCATGCCGGCCACTGCAGGTCTGATTCTTGTGGGAGATACATTTCAGCTTCCCTCTGTGGGACCTGGTAATGTATTATCTGATATTATTGAATCTGACAGCATAAAAGTTTTTTCTTTGACAAAAATATTCAGACAGGCTCGGAAAAGCCCAATTATTATTCATGCCCACGATATTAGAAATAGCCGAATGCCTGATTTTGAAAAAACTAAGGCAGGCGAACTATCTGAATTCTATTTTATTGAAAACCGTAATACTGATAAGGTTGTGGAGACCATCCTGGAACTCTGTTCAAAACGAATTCCAAAAGTATTTCCCCACATTAATGAAATACAGGTTTTAACTCCCATGCACAGGGGAGTTGCAGGAACTATAAACTTAAATCAGCAACTCCAAAAGGTATTAAATCAATCCGGTAAAGGAATAAAAACCAGAGACTTCATGTTTAAACCCAAAGATAAGGTCATGCACCTTAAGAATAATTATGAAAAAGATGTATTTAACGGGGATATAGGTATAGTCCACGAAATTCTTCAATCTGAAAGCAAGGTTATGGTGAATTATGACGGCCGCATTGTGGAATATGATATTCTGGAACTTGATGAACTTGCCCTAGCATATGCCATATCTGTCCATAAATCCCAGGGCAGCGAATATTCAGCTGTTATTATTGCCATGACAAGTGCACACTTTCCTCTGCTGCAGAGAAATCTTTTATACACTGCCCTGACCCGTGGTAAATATCTTGTGATAATTGTTGGTTCTACCACCGCCTTTAAAACAGCTTTCAATAATAATAAAACAGCCTTGCGCCTTTCAGGCCTTAAAGACAAA
>JBDLIV010000038.1:0-10803 GCA_039714675.1 Thermodesulfobacteriota bacterium | reverse complement strand
TTTAACAGCTCCTGAAAAAGCTCCTTTTACATGTCCGAAGAGTTCACTCTCCACAATACCTTCAGGGATAGCACCACAATTAACAGGAACAAAAGCACCATTTCCATAAGAACTTATATCGTGAATTGCATTAGCTACCCTCTCTTTTCCAGTTCCCGTGTCACCTGTAACATTGACTGGATAACTGTACAAAGCAACATCTCTGATCTGCTTGAAAATTTCCTGCATGGTTCTGTCCTTGCCAATCATACCTGCAAAGTTTGAAAGGGTTTCAGCCTTTAAGGAGAGATTAAAAGTTTCAGTTACATCTTTGAAAGAAGCAATTACACCTTTAAATTCGTCGTTTTTGCCTGTGATAGCCGATACTGTCATTTCAAGCTGACGATCAAAACCATCCTTGGTTATTATATTTACCGGATACTCTTTTGTCCCGGAAGTAAAATTTGGGGTAATATCACAAAAAGAGCATTTTTTTCCGCAAAAAGGTGCCTGGAAGATTATATGGCAGTCTCTGCCAATAACCTCTTCTTTTAAATACCCGGTAATTTTTTGAGCTTCTTTATTAAATACGGTAATTATTCTATCAGGGGTATGGGCAATAATGCCAAGTTTCAGATTGTCCAGAACAAGATTAAGGTTGTCCCGGTCAAGTATGGATTGTGTCAGATCTATCATTGTGCAGTTTTCCAATATTAAAATAGTAGTGATCGAATTTTTTTAATAGAGTAAATGACACATTTATGTCTCAAGCGCAATGTTTTTTTAACTTATTCCAAAAAAATACAGTCTTTGGGGCAATTTATTATGGCTTCATGGATGTTTTCGTTTGAGTAGTCATCAAGGGGGAGGACTTCAACAAAACCTGAGTCATTGATCTGGAATGCCTCAGGAGCGAGTTCTATACAGATTTCGCAAAGGTTACAGCATCCCAGATCAACAACAGGAATTTTCAAGGGTAAAATATCAATCCCTATTATTTAAAGAAACGATTTAACAGGCCTTCAAATGCTCTGCCATGACGCTCTTCGTCTTTGCACATCTCATGTACAGTATCATGAATGGCATCATAGCCCAGCTCTTTTGCTTTAACGGCAATCTGTTTTTTGCCGGCACAGGCACCATTTTCGGCAAGAACTCTGGCTTCAAGATTTGCCTTTGTATCTGCTTCAAGTACTTCGCCGAGCAGTTCTGCAAATTTAGAGGCATGATCAGCTTCTTCATAGGCAATTCTTTTGTATGCTTCAGCAACTTCCGGGTATCCCTCTCGATCTGCCTGACGGCTCATGGCAATGTACATGCCAACTTCTGTACATTCACCCATAAAATTGTCTTTTAATCCCTGGAGGATTTCTGCATCAACATCTTTTGCTACACCAATTGTATGGCTGTCAGCCCATACCAGATCACCTTCCTGTAAATTAAATTTATCCTTTGCAGCTCCACATTGGGGGCATTTCTCAGGGGCATCATCGCCATTGTGTGAATAACCGCATACTGAACAAACATAAGTCTTCATAAATTTTTCTCCTATTTTATTATTAAATTGTTCCACCAGCCTTTTTCCACATGCTTCTGCTTCTCTTTTTGTGCAAGGTCAAGAATTCTGTATCCGGAATCCAGCAGGATTCCATAAAGAATACCGCATCCTGGATCTTCTCTCTGCTCATACCCTGTTTGCGCAAGTTTTATCATTGCATGGGCAAGATCAATGGTTTGGGCAATATTTATGTCACAATTTTTTTTAAGCATAAATTAATAAATCTCTCTTTTACACATGGGGCTGATTATGTTTCCCGTTAAACTTCCATAATTGCTTTTCAATAAACATGCCAATGAAAACATATTATAGAAATATTTTGTGGTTCTCACAGAGCTTGAGCCATGTCTGATGCGGATATTATAAAAAAATCCCAGTTTTTAAAAATATTTACCTCTTCATTGTCTGCCATAATGTTTTCAGGTATTGGATGGTTGTCAAAATAATTTGCATTAATCAGTGCTCGTAATGAATACACCCTTTTAACAGCATCTTGGGACAGCAGATGTTGAGTTAAAAGTTCCTGTGTCTCTCTTCTCAGATCCTCTGGATTTGCTTTGAGGTATGTGCCTATACCCCACACAACACCCCTTTGCAGCATTTCATGCTCAATAAAATTACCTCCTGGTTCCAGATATGAAAAAAGTATGGATTTAAATTCTTGGGCAAGTTTTGGATTTTGGCAGAGGATTTCCCCCATAGCTTCAGGTGAGCCCCATCCAATGCCTCCTGATTCATCGTTCAAATTCCACATGATACGCCTGAGAATAATTCTTGCCTGTTCTATATTTCTCTGGCCAATCCTTGCAGCAAGAGCTCCCATTGCTGCGGCACTACGGAATTTTATCAATTCATTTTTATCGTAAAAATGGGCAAAAAGGTGGCCGACAAGCTGCTTGTCAGGAATTTGTTTTAACATCTCCATGGCAGCGTCTTCATTGGCCATCCATAGGATTTCTCCAACTTTTTGTTTTGTTTCTCTTCTACATGATTTCTTTGCCATTATATGCCTTATTGTTATTTATTTTAATAGGTTAAATAAAAAATTATGAGCATAAACCATGCCAGATATAAAGATTGCAGAAGAGCTATGGATTCATGATGTTGCAGAGTGGTAAATGAGACATCTTGTGTCTCATAAGATGGAACACTTTTGTAACATTCTGGAACAGGCAGAAATGATTTTAAAAGTTGACATGGAATTATCATAAGGTAAAACTTCTGGAAGTTTGAGATTTTAAAATATAGTGAGCTCCAATGGAAAAAGGATTAGGAATCAACAATGAGCAAAATGTTGGCCTGGATTCAGGCTGCAGGGAGAAGGGAACCTGCGAGCCTGATTTCACAATGAAATTTTTTGCTGCAACACAATTTCAAGCATTGGACAGTACTTAGGGAGTGTTGTGCATCCATCGTCTGAATGCTGCACCTGTTCAAGATAACTATTCTACACCATACTCTGGATCTACATCCCAGATGTTTTCTCTGGCCCGGGCAAGCTGGCTTTCATGTAATGCATGGGTAACCCGTTTGAATTTTTTATCCCGGTGAGCTTTAACAGTATCCCTGAGATTGGGAAAATACTCTTTCTTGTATGAAGCTTCCTCCACCACTGAATGCCATCTGTTAAAGGAGTCAATATTGTTAAGAGTATGATCTGCATTTTTTGCCCCGCCTTTTTCAATTATCTCCCGTATACCTGTGATAACTCCCTTATCTTCGGGAAAATAGAGTGGAACAACAAAATCATGACGGGTTTCCCACATTATTTTTCTTGAGTCCCTCTCCCTGTTGCAATCCTGGATAAATTTATCCAGGCTGAAAAAATTAAGGCTGCCCAGAGCTCCAAGTGCATGACGTAGCATGTGAACACCGTATCCACGCAAAGTGTTCCTGCTCAATTCCGACTCTTCAACAGCTGCAGGGATATTATCGGTAATATTTGTACTTCCCCCTGACTGGGCAGATGGGAATTCTGTTACCCACATATTAAGTCTTGCCATGGCTGAGTTAATGAGGGGCTGCCCGGGATCAGAGTAATCAAGGTCGCCACCGCTGCCAAGAACATCTGGAATACCTCCGTGGATACAGGTGATTCCAGGATTAATGGTTTGTGCCAGAATAATCATGAAAAGAACCTGTGCATGTACCTGGGTAAGAAGGGCTTCAGGACTTGCAGGGCCTGTTGAGCCTGCAATTGTAAGATCAAGAAGGAGCAGGTTTCTGCTGTTTTTGCAGCTTCGTATAAAAGTATCCACCATTGTTGGCATATAGGTCATGGTAGTTATAAGAGAGGTGCCGTCAACCCAGTCTTCTTTATCCTTGAAAAATTTCATATCATCATCGGAAAAGTTTTTAGCATATGTCATTTTAAGGTCAGGAAAGTATTTTGCCATGAGTTTGGCGCATTCAAAATCTGTAATGCTTTTATCTGTTGCAACGGGCAGACTGAAAATGCCTATGGTGTCACGGAAATCGCCGGCAGCCCTGCAAATTTCTTCAAATTCCTCCCTGTTGGCCGGCATTATCCGTTCTCTCCAGGGGCAGTGCAGAAAAGGTGGTGTTGCTCCAGTGCCAAATGCGTTCTCACCTGGATCTTCTTCAAGATCTCTAGGTGCAATATCCAGCATCTCTTCCACATAATCTTCTTTCAAGGGTATAAAAAGTGCAGTCTCATTTTCCAGGTCAATGGCATCGGCCTGCATAAGGATTTCCATCAATTCAGGGCTTGATGAGATATCCATGCCTATTTCAGTGATTATTCTCTTTGCATTTTTATCGATTTTTTTATAGATGCGTTTTTCTATGGCAAGGGAGTCCATATCCCTCATTCGTTCTCTGGCAATATCTTCTTCAGGGCTGTTTGGATATTGTTCAGCAATTTGTTTATAAATTTTTTTTGCCTTTTGAAAATGATAATTTGTTTCAGCTTCCGTTGCTGAATCAAGCAGTCGTACAACTTTCCTGTTCCTCTTTTTCATTACATAAAACCTCCTTTACAGGGTTGATACCAATATTTAATATCCTCTGCTCGACACAAACCTAATCGACAGAGGATATTGACTTTATTTACTCTTTTAATTTGGAAGTTAATGCAGGCACAACCTCAAAAATATCGCCTATAATACCATAGTCACACTTGCCAAAAATCGGTGCATCTTTATCTTCATTTATGGCAACAATAACCTTTGAAGTTTTCATACCGGCAAAATGCTGAACAGCACCTGATACTCCACATGCAATATAGAGTTTCGGACTTACTGTTTTTCCGGTCTGTCCAACCTGCATTGAGTGGGGAGCAAAGCCTGCATCCACAGCAGCCCTTGAAGCTCCTACTGCTGCACCCATCAAGTCAGCACACTCTTCAAGCATTTTATAGTTTTCAGCTGCTTTAATTGCTCGTCCCCCTGTAATGATTACAGGTGCTTCAGTAAGATCTAATTTTTCTGCGCTGCTTTTTTTGGTTTCTATAATTTTAATAAATCCCGGATCTTTTACATCAGCTTTGAATTCAATAATATTGCCGGCAGCAGGTGCTTCTGCAGGTTCAATGGAGTTTGGGCGGATAGTGCACAGGAAAACATCTCCATTGATTTTAAGATCTGCAAATGTCTTGCCTGAAAAGTGAGATTTTTTGGCTCTCTTTTCTGTAATATCGATCTCTACGCAGTCTGATACCAATGATACATCCATGACAGCGGCAATTCTGGCAAACAGGTCTTTGCCTGTTGAACTTGCAGTGCCAAGCACAGCTTTTAAATCATACTCTTTGATGGCTGCAGTTATTGCCTGAGCCTGCAGATCCGGGCTGGCTGCAACATCACCCGGAGCTGTAATGCTGATAATATGTTCTGCACCATAGAGGGCAAGTTTATCTTTAACTTTTGCGGCATCATCACCAAGAACAAGTGCATAAATCTGCTCTCCTGCAGCTGCAGTAAGAACACCAAGGCTGGTATCCTTGACTTCTCCCTTGTCAATTTCAATTAAAACTCCTGTATTTGACATATTTTTTCTCCCTATAGAACCTTTTCATCTTGTTTAAGAATTTTGACAAGCTGTTCTGCCTGGTCATCCACAGATCCATCAATCATTTTCGCACCTGATCTTTCGGGAACTAATTCCAATTTTTCCATTTCAACCATTGCATTGGATTCATCAAGGTCAAGGGATGAAAATTCTATTTCCCTGATTTCTTTTTTTTTGGCTTTCATGATATCAGGAAATTTTGGATAACGAGGCTCGTTTAATCCTCTGTCAGCACCGATAATACAGGGAAGAGTCATCTCAATAACCTCTTTTTCTCCGCTGCCGATCTCTCTTTCAACAACAGCCTTCCCATCATCAAGAGAGAGAGAAGAGACTTCATTCACAACAGGCATTTCAAGTAATCCGGCAAGACGATACTGGGTCTGGAAGCTTTCTGTATCCACAGAGCCTTTTCCGGTAAAAATAATATCCCCTGCACCATCCTGTTCTATTGCAGCTTTCAATGCCTTTGCGGTTAAACTGCTGTCCAGAAACTGGCTGTCAGTCTTCACAAGAATTGCTCTGTGGGCGCCCATGGCCATAGCACCACGGATGGTTGATACAGCATCATCTTTGCCCACTGTTACAATAACCACTTCTCCACCGTTTTTTTCAACAAGGCTGACAGCCTCTTCAATTCCATATTCATCATAGGGGCTTGCTATAAATTTAATTTCAGAGTCTTCAAAACCTGTATCTCCAGCAAGTTTTATGCTTGCTGCAGTGTCAGGAACATGTTTTACACATACAAATATCTTCATTGAATATTCCTTTTTCAGCTTTTCATTTTTTTGTTTTCAGGATCATACAATGGCATTGTAACAACCTTTGCTTTACGTGCTCTGCCAAGTATTTCAACATCCATATCTGTCCCGGCAGCTGAAAATTCGGGTTTTATATAACCAAGGGCAATACTTTTTTCCACCCTGTGGCCATATCCGCCTGAAGAGGTCATCCCGATTTTTTCGCCATTCTTAATAATGGGGTTATATCCCCATGGATCACTGTCATTTGCTTCAACTTCAAGGCATACAAGTTTGAGATCAATTCCCTGCTCTTTCTGCCTGATAAGTCCCTCTTTACCGATAAAATCATTTTTATCAAGTTTTACACTCCATGCCACATTGGTTTCAAGGGGAGTATGATGGACATTCATCTCACTCTTCCATGCCAGATAGCCCTTTTCAAGCCGCATGGAATTCATGGCATGCATGCCAATGAATTTTATATCAAAATCTTTACCTGCATCAGTCAGGGCATTATAAACCGCAACCTGCTGTTCAATGGGATGAAAGATTTCAAAGCCCAGCTCACCAACATAATTCATGCGGTTGATACGGCATTTTGTGCGGCCCACATAGATTTCTTGGCTTGTTGAAAATTTAAATGCTTCATTGGACAGATCGCCATGGCAGGATTTTTCCAGAACTTTGCGGCTGTCCGGGCCCACAAGCACAAGGCATCCCATTTTATAGGTAAGATCATCCATCGTAACAGAACCGTCAGTGGGCAGGTTTTCCAGCAGCCAGTGCTGGTCATGTTTTTTCCCCACACTTGCTGTTACACAGAAAAACTGATCTTTACTGATTCTTGTAATGGTCATATCAGATTTAAAATTACCATTGTGATCCAGCATTGGTGCCAGGGCAATGGCGCCGTCTTTTTGGGGGACATTCTGACATGTCATATGATTCAGCCACTCAAAAGCGCCCTCTCCTGAAATCTCTGTTTTTGCAAAACGAGTAAGATCAATTATTCCAACTTTCTCCATGGCATGTTTACACTCATTTTTTACATGCTTAAAGGCATTGGAACGTCTCCAGGATGGGGTTTCATAGCCATCTTCACCCTCTGGAGGAAAATAGTTGGGGCATTCCCAGCCATAATAGTCTCCAAACACGGCATTGGCTTTCTTTTGGTATTCATAAATTGGACTTGTTCTGTTGGGTCTTGCAGCATCCCTGAACTCATTGGGATAAAATGCACTGTAAAGCTCAGCATAAGTATCTGCAATTTTTTCAGTGTTGTATGCCCAGTTGGCATAGGAACCAAATCGTCTTGAGTCAACATCCCACAGATCAATTTCAGGCTCGCCGTTCATGATCCATCCTGCAAGATAGTGACCAATTCCGCCTGCCTGGGTAACTCCAAAGCTGTATCCGCATGCCTGGAAAAAGTTTTTCAATGGAGCAGTTGGTCCAACAAGGGGATTACCATTTGGAGTATAAGTAATGGGGCCTGCTGTCACATGTTTAAATCCTGTATCTCCCAATACGGGGAATCTCTCAATACCATTCATGATGCAGTCAGATATATTGTCTATATCCGGGTTTATCTCCTCCTGGGCATAATCCCAGGGCACACCATGTTTTTTCCACTGCTGCCCGTTGGCTTCATACATACCAAGAATCAAAGAATCCATCTCCTGGCGAAGATAGATCGATTTATCAGGGTCGCGTACCAAAGGAAGCATGGTGTCAGCCTCGGCAATTGCATTTATTTTTTCATATAAAATATGTGTATGGGTAATGGCAATGGATGGTATCTCTATGCCCACCATTTTGGAAACTTCCGGAGCCCAGAGACCTGCTGCATTGACTATACATTCACAGGTAATATCCCCTTTATCAGTTTTAACCAGCCATTCACCTGATTTTTTTTGCTCAATGGCACTAACCATTGTGTGCAGGTTGATCTCAGCTCCATGCTGCCTTGCGCCTTTTGCCATTGCCTGGGTCAGAGAGTTAGGATCAACATCTCCGTCATCGGGCCAGTAAAGACCTCCAAGCAGACCATCGGTTTGTATAAAGGGGTGCATTTTTTTGATCTCGTCCGGGGTGACATAACTTACATCCATCCCAAGACAGCGGTTCATGGAGTAATAGTATCCAAGTTCATCCATACGTCCCGGATTGTCAGCTGTTCTGATTGATCCGGTTGTATGCCAGCCCACGTTCTGCCCTGTTTCAGCTTCAAGCTGCTTAAAAATTTCAACACTTTTAATGTTTATCTGGGTGCAGTAATAACTTGGATGAAAAAAAGATACATTACCTGCTGACATCCAGGTGGAACCAGATGTTAATTCATGTTTCTCAAGAAGAATAACCTCATCTTTCCATCCATATTTTGCCAGGTGATAAGCAACACTGACTCCAATGACTCCTCCACCTATTACAACTGCTCTTGCATTGGTTTTCATGACTCCCCCCTTTTTATCAATTAATTAATCTCATACTTAAATTTTAATAGTTTTTTCTAATAATTTTGTAATTTCCGGTATAACCTCAAGGGCATCTGCAACCACATAATAGTCAGAGTTTGACATAATGGGTGCATCTTTATCTGAGTTTATTGCAATCACCATCTGTGAAGTTTTCATACCTGCAAAATGCTGAATGGATCCTGAGATACCGCAGGCAATATAGACTTTTGGATTTACTTTTTCACCTGTCTGCCCAACCTGCATGGAATATGGAACCCAGCCTTCATCAACTGCAACCCTTGATGCTCCTGCACCGGCATTAAGTACTTTAGCACATTGAAAAAGAGCGGTAAAATTTTCAGAATTTTTCATCCCCCTTCCTCCGGCAATAATTATATCTGCCTCTGCAAGATCAATGTCTGCATCTTTGTCGGTTTTACCTGTTTTAATGAGTTGGAACTGGTTTGTCGAAAAATCAGGTTTGTCAAATTTTAAAACCCGGGCAGATGTTTTAGCTTTGACGGGTTCAACAGCATTGGGTTTTATACCAAATATCTGGATATCACCTTGAGTTTTTATTGTGGCAATGGCTTTGCCTGAATATTGAGATGTTTTTGCAAGGCAGTTTTCAAGATCAACACTGATACAATCCATTACAAGAGGGGCATCAAATTGAGCTGCCATCCTTGGCAAAAGATCCTTGCCCGTTGGTGTTGAAAGACCAAAAACTGCATCAATATCAAATTTTTGTATTGCCTTGATCATTGCTTTGGCTCTTATAACAGGATTGTGCTGATGTTCAGGCTCAAGCACTATATCAACAATATTGGTAATGCCAAAAGATTCCAGTTCAGGTTTCAGGGTTTTAATATCTGCATTAACTACAAGGGCAAAAAGCTCTGAGTTTTTCTGGTTTGCAAGGGTAATCATGCCAAAACATGTTTTTTTGACTTTACCACTGTCAGATTCAAGTTCAATGATAATACCGATATTTTTCATGATATTACCTTTGCCTGTTGTCTCAGGATTTGAACTATCTGCTCTGCAGCCTGCACCGCAGTTCCTTTTATCTCTTCAGGGTTTCTCTTTGTCTCCAAAGGTTCAAGCTTTACAATGGTCATGGAAGTTGAAGATGGTTTAATATTCAAGTCAGTTAAAGCTATTGTTTTAATTGGTTTTTTTCTTGCTTTCACCACATCGGGAAAAGTTGGATATTTTGGTTTGTTTAAGCCTTTTCCTGCACCAATTACACAGGGCAAAGAGAGATTGTATGTATTGACAATTCCATTGGAGAGCTCATGGTCAACAATGGCATGGTCATCTTCAAGATCAAGTTTTACAATACTGTTTGCAGCAGGAAAATCAAACAATGCTCCTATACGGAACATGGTCTGCATCCCTTCTGCATCAATGGATTCTTTACCTGTTAAAATTAAGTCTGGATTTCCATCATTGTCAATGGCGGTTTTAAGGGCTTTTGCTGTAACAATGCTGTCATGATTCTCACTGGTCTGGATGAGAATACCCCGATCCGCACCCATGGCAAGAGATGACTGCAGTGTTTTCTGCGCATCATCCGGGCCAAGACAGATTGCAATAACTTCAGAGTTCTTTGTATTGTCACAGATTTTGACTGCCTGGGTTATTGCATGTTCATCAAAGGGATTTAATAAAAATACTATGTTCTGCTCAATGCCAGCATCACCAGTAATGGTGATGCTGGCAGCAGAATCAGGAACATGTTTTACACACACATATATTTGCATCGTGTTTCCTAACCGGTTGTTACAAAATAGATAATTTATGTGAGCATAAGCTCTTCTGCGAACCAAATTCAAGACGGAAAATAAATTTAACCACAGACATACATTAAGTATTTAGAGGATTAAATTTATTTTCCAACGCCGAAGCTGGGGAAATTAGCATGTTGTAACATCCGGTTTAGCCGTTTACTGAGAATGAGGAGTTGTAATTAATCTCCCTTTTTCTCGAGAAAAAACCAACATCCATTGTACGGTCAATAAATTTATATTTG
>JBDLIV010000037.1:0-10856 GCA_039714675.1 Thermodesulfobacteriota bacterium | reverse complement strand
AGGCCGGTAGCCGCACCTTTTCTGAGCTTTAAAAGATCCCTGATTTTCTGTTTGGCTCTTGTTAAGCGTGAGGGTTGAACATCTGTTGCCTCCATGGTCGAGCTTACTTTAAGCAGCACCAGCAAACCTGCTGTATCATCAAGAAAGGGGGAAGGCTCTCTCTTCCAGGTCGGCCCTGCCAGGGAAAAGGAAGTGAGAAGCAAAGTAATAATAAACAGATGAACAGGGCGAAACCAGCTCTGTTCTTCCTGACCAACCAGCAGGTGTTTCAGCAGATGGGGATCAATATCTTTTCCCCACTCTGCTTCTCTGTTCTCATGACGCAGAAATCCCCACCAGATGAACAATGCAGGAAGGACACTCAGCAGCCAGTATGGTCGTAGAAAGTGGAATTCAGCCATGCTCTGCCTCCCTTTTCTTCAGCAATCTGCCAAGGAGTAACCCGCCATAGCCAAGCAGACTAAGAAAGGTAAACAGCGCAAGAGGCCAGTGAAAAAGATCCAGACGGGGACGGTAGGACTGAGTTTCCACCTCATGGCTATTGATTTTATCGAGCTGATCATAAATCTTCTCTAACTGTTCCCTGTCTGCTGCAAAGAAGTAGTGCCCATTGCTTGTATCGGCCACAGCCTGCAGCTGTTCTTCATCAAACTTCTCTTCGCCAACAGATGCTGGATCTCCGACACCAATTACATGAACAATGACATTGTTATCTTTTGCGATTCTTGCTGCTTCCACAGGTTCAACCTTGCTGCCGGTATCATTGCCGTCGGTGAGAGCAATCATGACCCGATCCTTTACAACGCTGCGCTGAAACAGGGTAATGCCAAGTCCAATTGCATCCCCAAATGCTGTTTTAGGGCCTGCCATCCGTACCGCCATTTCCCCCAGCAGCAGACGACATGCCTCAAGATCCTGGGTAAAGGGAACTTGAACAAAAGCTGCGTTACCAAATACAACAAGGCCAACTCTGTCTCCTTTTCTACGCGTGAGAAAATCATCCAGCACCTCTTTTACAGCACTCAGGCGATCAACCTTTTCACCCTTGGCATTGGTAAAATCTTTTGTCTCCATGGAGCCGGAAAGATCAACCAGCAATAAAATATCACGTGTGGGGATTACCTGTTCCACGGGAGGCTCGAGATATTGAGGTCTTGCAAGGGCCACCACTATAAGTAACCAGGCCAGCCAGGTGAAGACAGACTGCAGTCTCGATGTTTCAGCAATAACTGCACCATCAGCCGGGGTGATGTTATACATTTTCGCAATACGCTGGAACCAGGGGGTTTTAATAGCCTGTCGGGACTCATGACAAGGCGGCAGTATACGGCGCAGAATAATGGGCAGCAGCAGGAGTAACATGATATATGGATAGGAGAGTATGTACATGTTTCAGCCTGCCTGCACTCCCTTGTATTCAGCTTTGTGAAGTCTGATCCAGCGGGCGGCAAGATCCAGATCTTTAGGATCTGCCTTTTGTGATGGCTCTTTTTTAAAAAAACCGGAAAATTCACAGCCAATACAGCTGCCATTTAAAAAGGAAAGCCAGTCGGTACCATACAGGGAGGCGACCTTTTCGCGCTCAAAGGCGGCCAAAGCCACTCGTTTGAGAATCACAGAAACATCATGGACAGTGACAGCACTACCAATTAATACAAGCCCGGCCCTCCGATATCTGTTCATTTTCCTGCGGTAATAAATCAGGTAAGCACCATAAAATACAATAAGAAAAAAAATCCCAATCAGTAGCAAGGCTCCCGGAGCGAAAGGCCATAAAGGAGGAGAGTCAGGTACGACAATATCACGCAGATTATTCAAACTGTAAGTTGTATCCATGGCTTGTGCTGAGTTGACCATCATCTTCGCCCCGGTACACCCAACAGTCTTCGTACCTGCTGGCTTACATCGCCTTGATTACTGATTTTAAGAAGAGGAGCGGAAATCTTGCGTAAGAAATGAGCAATCTGTTCCTGTTCAGCCTTATATTCAGCCACCATCTTTTCACGCACCTGTTTTTTGCTGAAATCAACTTCCATCTGTAAATGACCATCGCTCAGGGTAAGTTTTCGTGCCACCGGGTGCATACGGATGGGATCATGTATTAGAAAAGCAATGATATCATTGTGAATCGCCATCCTGGTGGTGAGGCGTTCTGTTTCCTTATCCACCCCGAAATAATCACTCACCATAACCACCAGCACATCGTGGGTGACAAGGCTCTGCGCATTTTTTATGGCCTGATTCAGTTGTTTTTCGTTGGAAGCATGATCTGTTCCGGCTTTAAGAGAATGATTCATCCGTACCACTGTCCCAAGGATATTCATAACCGTATCCTGACTGCGCTGAGGCTGAATGGTGACCAGTTCAGAGTCGTTAAAGATGATGGCCCCTACCCTGTCACCTGAATCTATGGCACGCCATGCTCCAAGGGCGGCAATTTCGGCTGCGGTGACTGATTTCAACTTGTCCTTTGTCCCAAAAAACATGTTGCTGCGCTGATCCACGATGAGCAGAACGCTTCTGTCTTTTTCCTCAGTATACACACGAACATGGGGACTGCGGGTACGGGCGGTTACCTTCCAGTCAATATCTCTGGTATCATCCCCGGGCTGGTATCTGCGTAACTCCTCAAAATTCAGACCACGACCGCGAAGTCTTGAGGCGTAGCGACCGGATAATACAGAAGCTACTGGTTGAGTGGGCTGCAGAGAAAAATCACTGACTTTGAATCTTATTCGAACCAACTCTTCAAGGCTTGCGTATACACCAGCAGGCCTTTCTTCTTTCGCCCGTGTTCTTCTGATCCTGGACCAGTCCATTTTATGTTAGGCCACCGGAACCAGTTTAACCAGACGGGAGATAACATCATCTGTGGTCAAACCATCAGCCTGGGCTTCATAACTCAGCCCGATGCGATGTCGCAGACAATCATTGATAACTGCACGAATGTCATCTGGATTTACCTGATTTCTGCCATTCAGCCATGCATGTGCCCTTGCGCATTTATCAAGGGCAATTGAACCACGGGGACTGACTCCCACCTGGATATATCGGGCAAGATCCTCATCAAGTTCTACAGGTCTGCGGCTGGCGGCCACAAGGGCAACAATATAATCCTCCATGGGTTCCGGGATTACTGTCTCTGTAACCTCGGATCTGGCGTCAAATACAGCCTGCTGCGCAATGGGTTTTTCTAAAGCTTTTTTATTTTTTCCTGAATCGTTCTCCTGCTGACTTTTTTCTTCACCACGCACCAGCCTGATGATAGCCCGTTCAGCAAGGTCATCAGTATAAGTAATAAAAACATGCATGAGAAATCTGTCCATTTGCGCTTCTGGCAAAGGGTAAGTTCCTTCCTGTTCCACTGGATTCTGCGTGGCCATAACCATAAACAACGGCGGCAGATCATGGGTCTTGCTGGCAACCGTGATCTGTTTTTCTTCCATGGCCTCAAGGAGTGCTGCCTGCACTTTGGCAGGTGCACGGTTAACCTCGTCAGCCAGTACAATATTCGCAAATATCGGACCAGGCTGAAATTCAAAACGATTTTCAGCATCCTCTCCCAGATACATTTCAGAGCCTGTGATATCAGAGGGCAGAAGATCAGGCGTGAACTGAATACGGCTGAACTCTGCGTCCATATTATCGGCAAGTCCCTTTACCGCCCTGGTTTTTGCAAGTCCTGGTAACCCTTCAATGAGAACATTCCCATTGCAGAGCAGAGCAAGCAACAGCCTGTCCACTACCCCATCCTGACCGATGATGTTGCGGCCCATACGTTTTTTTAAGTCCAGAATTGCTTCACGAGCGCTCATCTATTCTCCTTTTGCTAAATATTGCCTTATTACTATTGATTCTTACCGGTTTGTCCGCCTCCATAATGGATAAAGCATTTTAAGATTCAAACACAAAATCCGGGATAAAGCAACATTGAAAAAACATTACTCCACTGTCGCACTACTTATTGCCGTCCTCGTTAATGCTGTTGTCAGCCGGTGTTATTGTTCATCGTGCGCAAACACTCGTCCCCAGTCCTTTTTCATATCCACTATCGTCCACCCCTTTTTGCGCGCCTCATCCAGACCTTTGTCTAACCTGCCGATATGGGATTCACGGTCGTATGCCCATTCGCGTTCATCATCGGTGTGATGGACGTAGAGACAAAAATGAGGCCCTGTACCCGCATCGATCCACTGAAACATTTGCAGGTCACCGTCAGAATTGCCGAATGCAGCAATGGGGCGACGTCCGATGTGCTGATTAATGCCCACTGGTTTACCGGCATTATCGTCAATAAAGTTAATCTCCGGCAGTCGCACGAGTACTGGTATACCATCACGCATCTCGAACTTTGTTTTGATGCTGCTGCCAATGACTTGCTCGGGCGGGATACCATAGACTTTTTCAGTCCAAGTACGCATGAACTCGATACCTCCGCCGGATACGATATAAATTTTAAACTCATTCGTGCGCAGAAAGGCAAGCAGTTCAAGCATGGGCTGAAAAACCATATCCGTGTATGGCCGGCCGGTCTTAGGATGTTTTGCCGTACCCAGCCAATCCTTTACAGCTTGTGAGAACTCTTCTGTTGTGTTACCGGCGTGGGTCGCCATGACAAGTTCAACTAACGCGCGCTTACCACCGGCAATGACAGTCTTTAAATCACCTTCAAGCACTGCTTTGAAAGGTTGCTTGTTTTTCCATTCAGGATGCTTGGGTGCAAGCATCTTTACACGGTCAAGTGCAAATGCCAGCTGGAAATACATGGGTTGCTCAGACCACAGCGTGCCGTCATTGTCAAAGACTGCAATGCGCTGGGCCAGCGGTACAAATCCTGACCCGCCTGGGGTAGTCACATCTTTAACAAACCTGATGACAGCTTCCTTGGGTGTACCTTTATTCCATGATGGCAATGGATCATTGCTCTGAGCTGTTGTCACAGCGGAAAATACCACAGCAAATACCAGGATGAATAATAAATAATAAAATTTTTTCATTTATATTTTCCTTTTTGATGATTTAATGATACCTAACAATACGTTATCAAACCTTTCTTAAAAAGATCACTTCATATGTCCTGTTCGTAGTCGCCTGGTAGTAGAATCCCACCAGGGCATCTTTTTGAGCATAATAGTATAGTCTATAAGTTGATCCTTCGTAACCTCTGTCCTGAAATTTGATATCAAGTTTAAGCAATCCCTTCTGGGTTGATACTGCGGCTTCAGCAATATGAATGGATTTAGGGTTAAAATATTCTACTGAAACCTTATTATCCACCCCGATTGTATTCACCCTGATACGATAATTACCGTCAGTCCGCAGCCATTCTCCCTTCAGGATATTGTAATCTGAGAATACAGATTCCACATAAGTGTCGTCTGCCAGAACAGTTAGTGGCAGCAGAAAGAACAGCCATAAACTGAAAAGAGATCGTATTGGAAGAGATTTATAATTCATATAATTCCTTAAAGTAAAAACACACCCGGGTGATTCCGGGTGTGTCTCAATAACAGGGGAATATTCCTATCCCGGTTTAATGTCTAGATCCGCCTCCAGACAGTGCCTCCAGAACCTTATCCAGGCTGAAACTCGCAGCCTTCTGGCTTGGTGGAAATTCTTTGAATGTCTCAAGGAACTTCGCTACATAGGCCTGGGCTGGCACCAGCATGTAGGCCCGGTCAAGGAACCAGTCATCATAGGTGTTTGAAGTTACCATGCCGCGCTCATAGGGATCACGACGCAGATTCTCCAGCAAAGGAATACGCAGGGGAATAAAGGGCTCTCGCCAGGCCTGGAAGGTGGCCTCGGCACGCTGCTCCATGAAGATAAGCTTCCAGTCCTTAAAGCGCAAAGCAGTCAGATCGCCGTCGTCAGAGAAGTAGAAGATCTCATCGCGGGGTCCTTTGTCTGTTTTACCGGTGAGGTAAGGCAGGAAGTTGTAACCATCCAGATGATTCTTATAGGTACGGTTGATAGCGGAAACGCCACCTTTTTTCAACTGTTCCTTAATGTCGGGGTTACCAGCGGCAGCAAGGAAGGTTGGCAGCCAGTCCATATGGTGCATGATTTCTGTTGACCAGGTATCGGCTTTGATCTTGCCGGGCCAGCGAACCATGGCAGGCACACGCCATCCACCTTCCCAGTTGGTGTTCTTCTCACCACGGAAAGGAGTCATTGCACCATCTGGCCAGGTATTCATATGGGGGCCATTATCAGTGGAATAGAAGACTATGGTATTATCAGCAATACCCAGATCGTCCAGTACCTTAAGAAATTTACCAATATGCATATCATGTTCAACCATGCCATCAGAATATTCATCCTGACCGGAAATGCCACGCAGCTCTTTTTTTACATGGGTGCGGAAATGCATACGGGTGCCACTCCACCAGACGAAAAAAGGATTATTTGCTTTGACCTGACGCTGAATAAAGTCAATGGCTGCATCAGAGGTCTCGTCGTCCACGGTTTCCATACGTTTTTTAGTCAAAGGACCAGTGTCCTCAATCTTGCCGTCAGCAGAAGATTTGATTACACCTCGTGGGCCAAACTTCTTGCGAAATTCAGGGTCTTTTGGATAATCTTCATTTTCCGGCTCTTCCTCAGCATTCAGGTGGTAGAGGTTGCCGAAAAACTCATCAAAGCCGTGATTGGAAGGGAGCATTTCATCCCGGTCGCCGAGATGATTTTTACCGAACTGGCCGGTGGCGTAGCCCTGTGCCTTTAGCAGACCGGCAATGGTGGGATTTACCTCCTGCATTCCTTCCTTGGCTCCGGGTAGACCAACTTTGGATAGTCCGGTACGAAAAACAGACTGTCCCATGATAAAAGATGCTCGACCGGCTGTACAACTCTGCTCAGCGTAATAATCGGTGAAAGTCATGCCTTCTTTAGAGATACGGTCAATGTTTGGGGTTTTGTAACCCATCATCCCATGGGTGTAGGCGCTGATATTGGATCGGCCAATATCATCCCCCCAGATTACCAGAATGTTGGGTTTTTCCGTTGCCGACTGTGCCAGTCCTGCAAAAAGCAGAAGGGCAGCAGATGTGACTAGCCAGGTAAACAATTTTTTCTTTAGTTTCATGTAATCCTCCATTATTTTTATTGTTAAGGTTATAGATTATAACAAGAATCAACTAACAGTTAATTTATACTCTGTATATTTCGCACAATATCTACAAAAAAATCAAAAATTATGAAATCTTTTTTCAATTTCAGTAAATTATAATAAAGCATAGTGACGACAGAAAAAAAATAAATAAAAATGATACATTTTACTCGGGCATATAAGAGACAATCATGTCTCTTATATGTCCTGCTTTTGAACAATATCCTTAATTTTTACATACCGCCCACCTTGATTTCAACACGCCGGTTTTGCCTGCGACCCTCTTCGGTTGAATTGTTAGCAACAGGATTGGCTTCTCCATACCAGAATTTCTGCAGTTGGGATTGATCCACATTATGTTTTTCAACAAGATGTTTGGCAATGGCTTCAACTCTCCTGTAGGATAATGCCAGATTGTACTCTTCTGTCCCAATAGAGTCTGTATAACCTGCAATGGCAGTATATGCTTTTTTATTATCGTTAAGATACGATGCCAGCAGACTAAGCCTCTCCATCTCGTCCTGGGAGAGGTCAGCTTTGTTAAAATCAAATAAAAAACTATTTGTTTTAATACCAACAACTTTTTTATCAGTAATGGTTATAATATCTTTTGTTGCTTTAACAGTATAAAGCGCCTCAGAATTATACCCTGAGCGATTTACGAAATCATCAAGTGGAATAACACGGGAACAAAAATTATAATCCACAACTTTGTTAAAAAGGTCAATACTGTAATAGTCATCTACAGTGCTCACGAGATAAAAACAAACATCATATTTCTTTGCCAGGCTTTCTGCAATTTCTGAGGGTTTTTTCATGCCGCCGCCCGTAGTTCCGGAATAAGTGCCATCAGTAAAAACAAAGACAGCTGTTTTACCGCTAACATTTTTCAGGATTCCATCAAGTCTTTCAAGTCCTTCTTTTAAAAAAGTTGGACCGCTTGCTTTTTCAGGAAGCGTTGCCAGGGCTTGAGCATATTTTTCCCTGTTATATTTTTGCATGGGATAAACCTCTTTCCATGGGGTATGAAGATATAAGCCCATGTTATGACCAAGATCAGGGAAATACTCATTTCTCTCCATTAATATTTTTTTGGCAATCTCATACTTTGACTTACCTGTGTTTCTAAATGGTTTACTCATTGAGCTTGAAGAATCAAACAGCAGGATAGCATTGTCAGCTGTTTTGATAAGGTCAAGATTTACGATGACACCCTGACGAATATCATCCTCTGTGATAATTTCAAATGCCGAGGCATTTGAAACAAACGCAAATGCAGATAATAGAACAATGGATGCCAATACTCTGGTTAAATAATTTTTCATTTTTTAATCTCCTTTTTTTTAAACATTTAAAAATTTTGTTATTGTTATATGTATGTGATACAAATTTGTACTTATCTGTGGCACACTGTTGTATCAAAAAACATCAAAATTAATTAGGATCCGCTTGATGAGACATAACTAAACTATAATTCAGTACAGTTCAACGCTTTAGCGACTTTACAAACTTTATCTAAAGCAACTTTTATGCCATTCCATAATAGTTAATGTGAATTATCAGCATACTTGAATTTTTACATATTTTTATTGGCACAAAAAAGAAAACTTTATAGAAACAATACACTTCTTGACTTGCTAACTTATTTTCTATAAGAGTATTTATGAAGACTTATATTATACTCATTAAAAAATCAAGAGAAAACCAATGAAAAATATTTCTACTGTTGTGACTGCGTTGGCAATGATAATTTTTCCTATAATTTTATTCAGCCCGGGATGCATGTCAAAAACCTATTTTCACACATATTCTCCAATCTCTGAAAGGGTTGAAACTTCCCTTTTCAAAATCAGTGTGGAACCGATAAAGCAAGACAGTAATTTCTTTTCACTGTTTAAAGTATCCATTGAAAACAAATCCAGCTCTTCTCTTGAAATCGATTGGAACAAAAGCCGTTATCTTCATAATAGAATAGATAGGGGAGTATTTGTTTTCAAAGATATAGATCCATCAAGTGTAAAAAATGGCACAGTCCCTAACAGCATTATTCCGTCTAATGCAAATTTTTCTTTAAATATTGCTCCATTCTCAAAAATTTCGTTGGGAAAAATAAAAGAAAAAGAGGATGGCCGCTTAAAAGCGGGTATGCTGCCAGAGGGTGAAAATAGTGTTTTGCTGGTTTTGAACCATAATGGTCAAGTTATAAAAAAAGTATTTTCTATTATCATTAAAGAAGAGGTGAAATAGCGCCTGGAAAATTACACTATCAAATTCACTGCACAACTTCATGCTCTGCTTTTTTCAAGTAAGAACCTGGAACTACAGTCAATAAAATTCATGAAAATGCTATTATTGATTTTGTTCTGCCGATCACATTAAAATTTAAAAATTAAGTGCACTAAACACCGGTAATAGTAATTTCAATTTTCCGGGTTCTTGAGTGATTATCATGGTTGATGGCCACCACCTGCTGCCAGGTCCCAAGTTTCATTTTCCCGGAGTGTACCGGTATTGTAAGAGAAGGACCAATTAACGCTGCCTGAACATGGCTGTGCCCATTGCCGTCATGCCATGCTTTTTCATGAGCATACTCAAGTCCAACAGGGGCCAGAGTATTAATAGCATGTTTGAGATCCTCTACAACACCGGGTTCGTATTCAATGGTAGTGACAGAACCAGTAGAACCGATGACAAATATATTGACCATACCAATGGTAATTTTGTTCTCTTTTATCACGTTGTTAACCTCATGGGTAATGTTTTTGATATCACAACCGGTTTTCAGGTCAACATGAATACTTTGGGTCACACATTTTAATTCAGACATTGCTGTATCTCCTATCTGTTTTGTATTGCTTGAGTTAAAGATGCCCGGATGCACAGACAAATTCTTCTTCAATTTTATTTCTAAGTCCTTTAATATTCAATAAAGTTTGGTCAAAATCATGAATAAGTTTTGGATTATAATTTAAGAGATACTCTTTTTGAGCTGGGCAGAGATACCAAGTGCAAACAAAAGGCCGTTCTGTTCTTGGAAGGGCACAACCTTTTTTTGTAAAGCAGTGACATGCTCTTACCTGATTTTTCAGAGTATTTTTTTTAATTTGTGATTCAGGAAATTTTCCAGCTCCAAAATAGATATACAAAAGATCTTTGAAATCAAACCAGATAGTTGCCCTTACGCAACAGATATCTTCACATTTTATACATGTACATGAGCAGAGTTGTTCCATGGGCTCTGACATAATTTCAAACTCTTTTTTAATCTTCTCTGCAATCCTGAAAAGTTCTGATAACCGGCCTTTGCCCTCACTGTCAATTGCTTTAAGTGACAGCAAAACCTGATTCCACTCTTCATCTATTTGCCAGGGTGTATTTGAAGGCACATCCATTTAATTTACCATGAAAACAGTTTTTTATAATAATTATTTAATGTCTTTAATTAAACCGCTATCTTTATTTATGCCTTAACATTTGAAAAGCTCTTAAACAATTGATTTTAAGAATCACTTCCTTTAACAAACCAGTCTATCAATTCCCGTGCAATGGTATATCTGCTTGGAACAAGCGGTAGTTTATCCGGAGAAAACCATGCTGCTTCCTCTATCTCTTTTTTATCAATTACAATTTCACCTGATTTATACTCTGCAATAAAACCGATCATAAGGCTGTCTGGAAATGGCCAGGACTGGCTTTTAAAATAATGAATATTCTTTACAATAATCCCTGTCTCTTCAAATACTTC